>JBBTSL010000026.1:0-10434 GCA_038064745.1 Patescibacteria group bacterium
AACCCCTATCTCATCCTTAGGACGGATTTGCTCTATCCGTTGAGCTACGAGGGCGCTCTCTTCGCTATTCCAACGCATTCTACATTTAAATCTGATCTGTTGCAAGCCCCGGGTCTTAAATACCTAGGTGAACAATCGTTCACCCTATTTACTGTTATTCCTAGAAAGGTATTTATGCACCGCTAACCTCTTGCTTTTTTACAGGAAAGTAGTAACATTTCGATAGTTAAATTTATTTGAAGGTTATGTCCAATTTATTTTCAAAAATTTTCTCGGTTCCAAAAGTCCTAGTCGATGTTGAATCGTCGGCCGGGCAAGGAAATTTTAACGAAGTCGGTGAGAAAATAACTTCTCAGGTAAAAAAATTATTTAACGGATCACTCGCGATACGATCGGTCACCGCCGGATCAACCAACGCCTGCGAGCAGGAACTGGTGGCGCTTGGAAATGCCTATTATGATGTGGAGCGTTTTGGTGTACACTTCGTCGCTTCGCCACGTCACGCTGATATGCACATCGTCTCCGGACCTGTCAGTCGAAATATGCGCGAGGCGCTAGTGAGAACCTACGAGGCCACCCCGACACCCAAAATTATTGTTGCCCTTGGTGACGATGCGATCGACGGCGGAATTTTCAAAGGATCATACGCGACATTGGACGGTGTCGACAAAGTAATTCCGGTAAATTATCAAATCCCAGGTGATCCGCCGTCCCCACAAAAAATTCTCGAAGCATTGTTGGCCATTTTGAATGACCTACAGCTGAAAAACAAAACCTCCAAATAAATATGTTGAGTTTTCTAAATTCATCTGGCGTCATTTTGATTATCCTCTCGCTGTTCTCTATCGGAGCAGTCGGAGCTTTGATACTCCAAAAAAATAATAACCTTGCAAACTGGTGGGGGAATGGTTTTGCAATTATCGGTTCGTTAGTGAGCGGACTATTTGCCGCTAATATTTTGGCCAGTTCACAAACTCTCGCTTACAAAATTTCAACTTCATTTCCCGGCCTCGGTTTATCTTTCAACATCGACCGCCTCTCGGCCTTCTTCATCCTCATAATTTCGCTCATTACCTTTGTCTGTTCAGTTTACGCTCTCGGCTACGTGAAACATTATTACCGGAAATATAATATTGGCACGCTCGGATTTTTCTATAACACTTTCATCGCCGGACTTCTGCTCGTCGTCATGGCGAGTAACGCACTTTTCTTCCTGATTGCCTGGGAGATTATGTCGCTGACATCATATTTCCTGGTTGTATATGAAAATATAAATGAACAAAATGTTAAAGCCGGGACGCTCTACTTTATAATGACCCACGTCGGGACCGCCTTTATCATCTTGGCATTCTTCCTCCTATATAATACCACCGGCTCATTGGAATTTGAGGCGATGAAGAACGGCGCTAGCGCACTCTCACCGCTCCTCAAAAATATTATATTCGTTTGCGCGCTCATCGGCTTTGGCACCAAGGCCGGCATCATCCCTCTCCATATCTGGCTGCCGAGCGCCCACCCGGCGGCGCCATCGCACGTCTCGGCTATCATGTCCGGCGTGATGATCAAGACTGGAATTTATATGTTCATCCGAATGTTCTTCGATATTCTGCCGAACGCTCCGCTCTGGTGGGGGATCTGCATCCTGATCGTCGGCTCGGTCTCGTCTCTGCTCGGCGTGCTATATGCGCTCGCCGAACATGATTTGAAAAAATTACTTGCCTATCACAGCATCGAGAACATCGGCATCATCCTGCTCGGCCTTGGTAGCTCTCTGGTTTTCCTGTCCGCCGGCTTAAAAACCTTTGCCATGATCGGACTGATCGCCGCCTTATTCCACACCCTGAATCACGCTATCTTCAAGGCGCTATTATTTCTTGGCGCCGGCTCAATTATTTCGCAAACTCACACCCGCAATATTGAGGAGTATGGCGGACTGATTAAACTAATGCCGGCTACTGCTTTGTTTTTCCTGGTTGGCTCGATGGCGATCTCAGCCCTTCCGCCGTTAAATGGTTTCTTCAGTGAATGGCTCACCTTCCAATCATTATTCAGTGGCGCCACTTCATTCGGCACGCTCACGAAATTGGTTTTTGTTCTATCAGCCGGCGCCCTGGCTTTCACGGGAGGCCTCGCCGCCGCTTGCTTCGTCAAAGCGTTCGGCGTCACATTCCTAGCGAGGCCGCGCAGTGATGAAGCGAAACATGCCAAGGAGTCTGATCTTTCTCTGCAAATTGGGATGGGCGTTCTGGCCGCTCTCACTCTGGTTATTGGTGTATCAGCCGGGAATGTTTCAAATATGTTATCGGGGGTTGCCGGAAGTGTTCATGGTTTGGCGGGTAGTGAGATTATAAATATCGCAAATTCGAATACGGTTCATGTTAATAATGAGTTCGCGGTACTTTCCATGCCGGCTCTTTTGGCCATTCTTTTGGCGGCTCTTTTGATTACATATATATTAGTGAAAATATTATCCGGAAAACAAAAAATTACGGTTGGCCGCACCTGGGATTGCGGGACCGACCTTACCCCCAGGATGGAAATCACCGCCACCGGCTTCTCCCGCTCGATAATTACTGTCTTCAAAAACGTTTTGAAGCCCACCCGTCAAAACGAAATCGAATATGACGATGCCAACCTCCGGTACTTCCCGAAATCAAACAGCATTCATCTGGAATTACACGATGTCTATCAATCGTTTTTCTACAAACCTCTGAAAAATCTGCTGATAAAAATTTCGGACCAAATGCGTAAAATTCAGAGCGGCAACATGAATGCCTATATTCTATATATATTCATCGCCCTGATGGGATTACTCCTAATTGTCGCGAAATAATATGTACTCCTTCATACCTTGGCTATTGCAATTACTATTTATCCCAGCCTTCGCCCCGCTTTGCATCGGCCTTACCAGGAAAATCAAAGCCAAATTTCAGAATCGCCAGGGCGCATCTATCTGGCAGCCTTATCTCGACCTCTGGAAACTTTTTCACAAAGACGAAATCATCAGCGAAGATGCCTCCTGGGTTTTTCGCTTTGCTCCTTACCTGGTTTTCGGAGTTACACTGGCGATCGGAGCCAGCCTCCCATTACTTTCAACTCTGACGCGTCTGCCTACCGGCGATTTCCTAGGCATAGTTTACCTGATCGCGCTTGGGACATTTTTCCTCGCGCTCTCGGGGGTTGATACCGGCGGCGGCTTTGGCGGATTTGGCGGAAGCAGAGAGATGCTGGTGTCATCACTGACCGAAGGCGGGCTGATCCTATCATTATTTACCCTAGCCTTGATCGCCAAGAGCACGAATTTATTTTCTATCTCTGCCGTCATGCTGGCCGTTCCTTCATTTGCGATAATCCCGGCCGTCTTGGCCTTCATCAGCTTCTGCATTTCCATGCTGGCAGAGTCGAGCCGCTATCCATTTGATAATCCTGCCACCCACCTCGAGCTGACGATGATTCATGAAGCGATGATTCTTGAATATTCCGGCAAACGACTCGCCCTCATGGAGTGGGCGGCCGCAAATAAATATCTGATTTTCATCTCCCTCGCAGTCAATCTATTCTACCCGGCGGGGCTGGCGACCACACTCGGACTCGGCTCTCTGCTGATTGCCTTTGGCGCGCTAACGATAAAAGTTGCCGTCCTTTGCGCCGGCGTGGCTACCCTGGAATCAAGCATCGCCAAACTGAGAATATTCAGACTGCCCGACCTCTTATTCACGTCATTTATAATCAGTCTGATTGCCATTAGCATAATCGCATAAACATATGGGCTCCACCTCACAATTTCTATTTATCCTGGAAGCGCTGGTATTTCTCCCTATCGTCCTCATCCATCTGACCAAAAAAAATACCAACGCAGTTTGGTTATACCTGATTCAATCCGCGGCTGTGTCATCGCTGCTTTTGATTTCTTCATTCGACAAGATTTCCTTCCTGCTGCTCGTCTCGCTCGGCTCTACTATTCTCGTAAAAATTTTTGTCGCCCCTTGGTTCTTCTTCCGCCTGATAAAGCGACATCATCTAAAATTTTCAGCCAGCACTCAGCTGAACACCCCGATAACACTTTTTGTCATCGCGGCAATTTTATATCTGAACCAAACTGTGCTTTCCGGCGCCTTCGCGACTTTCTCTTCTTCCGATCCCAACTTGCTATTGATTTCCTCCGCCGGAATTTTTATTTCTTTATTCATCCTGATAAATCGCCGCGGCGTCCTATCCCAAATGCTTGGAATATTATCACTTGAAAACTGCATCGTTACATTCGCGATCTTTGCCGGCCTTGAGCAAAATCCCGGCCTTCAATTCGGAATAATTTTTGACATTCTGATTTGGATAATTATCGCCAACGTTTTCGCTTCCATGATTTATAATCACTTTGGCTCGCTTGACGTCACTGAAATGAAAAAACTAACTGAATAATCTTTATGCTAATTTTTTTAACAATCTTTAGTCCGCTGGCCGCCGCCCTGATCTCGACCGTGATGAAGAAGGTGAAGGCGCTGGAGTTACTCGCAGTCCTCTCCGCCATCATCGAATTTATTGCCGGCCTTGCTATCGCGCTGAAAGTTTCGGGTGGGGAAGTCTATAAACTTGGCTCTTACTTCGCTATTGACGCGCTCAGCGCGGTTATTCTTTTCATAGTTTCCATAGTCGGCCTCTCCGCTTCCGTTTATTCGGTCGGCTATCTTAGAGAGGAAGTTAAGAAAGGCATCATCGGCTTCCGCCGGGTGCGTCAATATTTTATTTTGCTGAATCTGTTTCTCATGGCGATGTTCTTCGCGGTCAGCACCACCAACCCGATCCTGATGTGGATCGCCATCGAAGCGACCACGCTCTCGACCGCCTTCCTGATCAGCTTTTACAATAAGCCATCCTCGATGGAGGCGGCCTGGAAATATCTGATCATCAATTCTGTAGGACTCCTGCTCGGATTTTTCGGTACACTACTATACTTCACGGTCATCGGCGGTGAGAATTCTAGCAGTGTGATCAGCTGGCCGATCCTACTCGCCAATGCCTCACATCTGAACCCGCTGGTGGCCAAGATCGCCTTTATTTTCGTCACCGTCGGCTATGGCACCAAGGTCGGCTTCGCTCCCATGCACACCTGGCTGCCTGACGCTCACAGCAAGGCTCCGGCCCCCATCAGTGGCCTGCTCTCCGGCGTACTGCTCAGCGTCGCCTTCCTCGCGGTGCTGCGTTTCCGCTCAATCACAAATGCCGCGATCGGTCCGGAATTCACCGGCAACCTCCTCATCGCCTTCGGGACATTTTCGATGGTTATCGCCGCCTTTATAATTTTTGTTCAACCAAATTACAAACGCTTGCTGGCATATTCCAGCATCGAACATATGGGCATTGCGGCTCTCGGATTCGGATTCGGCGGCCTCGGAATCTTCGCGGGACTGCTTCATCTCATCTATCACGCCTTATCAAAATCATTTTTGTTTTTCACCGCGGGAAATACTTTTCTGAAATTCAGTTCGACGAGGATAGCAGAGGTGCGGGGCGCGCTTACAAAATTACCGGTGACGGGCATCCTGCTTATGGCCGGATTTTTGGCGATTACCGGAGTCCCGCCATTCGGTATTTTTATTTCCGAATTTTATATTTTCTCCGCCGGTGTCTCACAGCATCTTCTACCGACTATTGTCGCTCTCCTCGCGGTCGTGCTAATCTTCGCCGGCTTCTTACAACATTTTTCGGGAATGGTTTTTGGAGAAGCGCCGGCTTCGATACCAAGGGGCGAGAACGGCATCCTCACTCTTCTGCCTCCGTTATTTTTGTTAAGCCTGCTCGTAATTTTAAGTTTATTTTTACCAGCGCCACTCGTCTCACTTTTAAATTCGGCGGCACTGATCGCCAAATAATATGTCCAAACCAAATTTCCAAAAATTTATTCCGCCAAACGTCAACGCCAAACTCTTCGGCAATCTTGTCAGCTACGAGATTGAGACCAAAGATCTCATAAAAACTTGCGCCACTTTATATCGCCAGCATAAGCTCCCGCTAAAAATTATCACTGCTTTCGATGAGAGAGGGAAAGGCGGCGCTTTCAAAATAATGTATGTCTTTGGCGTTCCAAAGGATAATTTTTTTATCGCCCCATATATAATGGTTCAAAACGAATTCCCTAGTTTGACGCCGACCATGCACGAGGCTTCAGTCTACGAACGAAAAATAATGACCTTCTTTGGCCTGAAGCCGGTCGGCCACCCCGATCCGCGCACCCTTATACTGCATGAGAACTGGCCGAACGATGCTTTCCCGCTCCGCAAAGATTACGCCTGGAATAATCGCCCAGCCATGGCCAAAAATGAATACAAATTTAATAAAATAAACGGCGAAGGAATCTACGAGATACCGGTGGGGCCGGTACACGCCGGCATCATCGAGCCGGGCCACTTCCGCTTCAGCGTCGCCGGCGAGGAGATCCTGCTTCTCGAAGGACGACTCGGCTACTCACACAAGGGAAGCGAGAAACTTTTCGAGGTCTTGCCGCTTGAGAGTAAAATAAAACTATCAGAGAGAATTTCGGGAGACAGCTCCTTCAGCCACTCACTGGCGTTTTGCCTGGCGCTTGAAAGTCTCGCCAATATTTCAGTTTCGAAAAATTCCGGCTTACTGCGCGTAATTTTCTCAGAGCTCGAACGCCTTGCCAACCACTTCGGCGATATCGGCGCTGTCATGACCGACACCGGATTTAACTTCGGCGGCGCGCAGGGCGGCCGGCTCCGGGAAATCGTGATGCAGATAAATGAACGCCTCTCCGGCAGCAGATTCCTCCGCGGTCTAAATACAATCGGCGGTATAACAAAAAATATTTCGGAAACGGATCGGGCCGAACTGAAAGTTACCTTGGAAAATTTAGCCAAAGATTTTTCCGAGGTGATCGACATCGCCGAGAACAGCAGCTCGCTTCAGAATCGCCTTACCGGCACCGGAGTTTTGGACAGACAAATCGCCATTGATCATGGTGTTACGGGGATGCCGGCTCGCGCGCTCGGATTTGACGCTGACGCCCGCCGAGACTTCGCCTACGCCGCCTATGACCAGATGAAATTTGATGTAGCGCTGGAACAGGCCGGCGATGTGCGCGCTCGCTTCAATATCCGGGTCAAGGAGGCGCGCGCTTCATTTGAAATTTTAAAACAGGCTTTGAGTGACCTATCGGACAATAATGAAAAATTAGCTTCCCAAAACTATTCCTTCGCGAAAAATTCTTATACTGTCAGCATCGTAGAGGGTTGGCGCGGAGATATCGTCTACCTCGTGTCCACCAATGACGCGGGAGAAATTGACCGAGTGGATGTTCGCGACCCGTCCTTCCTAAATTGGCCGGCTGTTGGCCACTCCGGTAAAGGCAATATGGTCCCGGACTTCCCACTCATCAACAAAAGCTTCAATCTCTCCTACTCCGGCAACGACCTATAAAAATGAAACGGCCCGCGATCGCTCGCGAGCCTTACTGCTTTTTCCCTACGGGTTTTTCTTTCTTTGGCTCAAATGCTCAAGCCAGGCCTCCGCTTTGTGAGTCCGGATGAAGTAAGTATTCGGATGCTCCTTTTCATCACCGGAATATCCATCAGCGGTGTTCCCGTAATCAACATGACAGAGACAAGTGACCGTGATCCCTAGCAACTCCAGCCGCCGTTTGAGACGACGCTTCGCCAGGATCAAGTATCTCAGCTGTTCGAGAAAAGAGATCCCGCATTGACCGGCGGCGCCACACGGCGCGTGAATGTACAGAACGACGGCCTTAATCCCCTTGTGATCGATGGCCCACCAAAACTTGATGAGAAAGAAGATGTCTATCCGTGCCACCCGACCCACTATCCACCAAAGTGGAAATGTGATGTAGATGAAGGCTCTCCAGAACCAATTCCTAAAAACTCTCCGGTCCGTTAGAAAGCCAAACAAAAACGGAGAAAGGTTGCTAAGCGGTGACTGCCACGGCAGAGCGAGCGCCGCACCATGCGACGTAAGCGGGTGAACGCGTGGTGGCTTGCCGTCAGTCTCTCGAGCAACTAACTTATCGAGATGTTTCCTCATTTCAGTTCGGTCGGCATCCGGACAAAACATTGGGATGACGCCGTCCTTGAATTGCGGATTTTTCTCCCTGATGTGTTCAAGAACTCGAGCTTCTCTTGCGGCCGAAATCCAGGCCGCGTCCTCCGCTGAAAGCGTTCCGCTCATTGTTTTCCCTCTCCAGGTTGTTTGGGTTAGTTCCCATTGAATCTAACGCTTCATTATGCTCCTTTTTTGAGGAAAAGTCAAGGCCATTTATGCACCGTTCTATCCACTTTTCCGCATATCCAAAGGCATTTTTTAAGGTTTGAATTATAGCTATTTTGTGCTACAATTTGTTTACTTTGACTTGAATTAAATCATTTATGCAATTATTCCTGTTTTCAGCAATTATTCTCATTCTTTTGCTTATCGTGGCTTTTCTTGTTATCAGAAAACAAACTGGACCGAAGCCAGCCGACCAAAATATGTTCCTGATGATGCAACAGCAACTACAGGAACTCTCGCGCCTCGTCGATCAGAAAATGACCGACACGCATAAGGTGATGAATGAAACACAGGCCAATCTGAACAAAACCATCCAGACTCAATTCGGCCAAAGCATGAAAGTGATTACGGACGTCACCAAGGGACTTACTAAGTTAGATGAGACGAACAAACAAGTGATCTCGTTTACCGATCAACTCCAATCGCTTCAAGACATATTGAAAAATCCAAAGCAACGCGGGATCCTCGGCGAATATTACCTGGAGACTTTACTGAAAAATGTTCTGCCGCCGGGGAGCTTCCAGATGCAATACCCGATGGGCGACGGCACGATCGTGGACGCGGTCGTGTTTGTGAAAGACAAAATTATTCCGATTGATTCGAAATTTTCGCTTGAAAATTATAATCGGATTATCGAAGAAAAAAATGAAGTTGAAAAGGAACGGCTGGAGAAAGCCTTCGTCGCCGATCTAAAGCAACGTATCACCGAAACTTCCAAATATATTCAGCCCAATCATGGCACAATGGATTTCGCTTTCATGTTTATTCCTCATGAAGCGATTTATTATGATCTTGTAATTAATAAAATTGGCGCACTGAAAGATGACACCGAGAGCCTTATCCAGCGCGCGGCCGGGAAATTTCATGTTATCATCGTATCTCCGACCTCATTCCTGGCGTATCTCCAGACCGTGCTTCAGGGTCTGAGGGCGCTACGTATCGAGGAAACCGCTCAGGAAATACGGAGGGGGGTGGAACAGCTCGGCAAACATATGTCAGCGTACGAGGAGTATATGAAGAAGATGGGTAAAAATCTCGAGACCACCGTGAACTCCTACAACGCTTCATACAAAGAATTTGCCAAGATGGATAAGGATGTGGTAAAAATAACCGGCGGTGAGAAATCTGTCGAACCGCTACAACTTGAGAAACCCTCGCTGGAAGAATAATACACTTGACTTTTCGCAGTAATTAGAGTAACCTAACGACACCTTTAATCCTCACGTTTGCTCTCAAGGCGTGTCGATACCTATATAATATATTATGCCAAATAAAAATAGCGCCAAGAAAGCGCTCCGCCAGACCAAACGCCACGTTGTCCAGAATCAAGCTCGACGCGAGGCTCTTCGATCTGCTGTCAAAAATGTTGTAAAATCCAAGACTGTCGGAGATGCCATGAAGCTTGTTATCCTCGCGCAGAAAGCTCTAGACAAAGCCGTCAAATCTGGTGTCTTGAAGAAAAATACCGCTTCCCGCCGCCTATCCCGCTTGATGGCCAAAGTACACGCCATCAAAAAATAATCCTACAAAATAAAAATCGTCCCAAATTATTGAGACGATTTTTTTATTCCCCGCTAGGGCGGGGTCGGCCTCAAGGCCGGGGGTGGGTTCGAGAACGTTGGCCAACCCACCCCTACCCCGCCCAAGCGGGGACTGCTAGATGACAGTGCGACTATTCCGTATATTTCAGCTCCACCCGAACTTTTTTCAATACATCACTAATATTCCAGTTGCTTTTGATCATATAATCATAAACACGATTCTCAACCGCCGCGGACAGCTTGTCCTGATCTTCAAGGTTAGTCAAAATAATCACCTTCACCTTCTTCCCCCACTCGCTATCTCCATCGCGCAATCTTTTCAACATCGTAATCCCATCCATCTTCGGCATAAGCAGGTCAAGCAGAATAAGATCCGGCTTCTCCTCTAGAGCCACTTTCAGACCCTCTTCTCCATCCTTCGCGGTTAATACTTTAAATTCATTTTCGCCAAGACCCGACGCCAAAATTTTAAGCAACGCCTCTTCATCCTCCACGATTAGTACCTTTTTTTTCATATTCGAAATGAATGAGTAAAATGGATAAATTTATTTTCGAGCAAGCAAGTGAAATGAATTTATTCATTTCCGAGCGAGCGATG
>JBBTSL010000027.1:0-3163 GCA_038064745.1 Patescibacteria group bacterium
TACTTCGCTCGACTTGCATGCCTTAGACACGCCGCCAGCGTTCATCCTGAGCTAGAATCAAACTCTCAAAAAAATCTCGGCCAGCCGAAGCCGGCTTTGATTATAGAGAATTCAATTTTCGTTCGACCCACCTGACCGAAGTCTCAGCGGGTGCTATGAACGATGATTGATTTGGATTTATGTTATGTTATTATCTTGTGAGAATTTACTTTTACCAGGCCATAGCTCCGAAGAGCGACGGCTGGCGAAGAAAACCCTCAAAGATTATAGACGATTTACTATAATTAAACCGAAGTTTAATCATAGTTGGTTTTTGTCACATTTGTATTGTCAATGAACCACTAATGTTTGCACGAATCATCACTAATGTGTTGGTGGTGATTCGTGTTCAAGATTCGTGGTTCCAAGTAAGAAAAAAGAGAAACCCAGAATTGAAGTTGCTCTTTTTTCTTGCCAGTTTCGAAAACGACTTAGCAGGATCACTTGATTGTAGAGAAAATCTTTCGCCGGGTTAGGGCTCAAATTTACGCTCCACCATTTTAAACTATTCAGAGAAATCTGTCAAGGGGATGGATTGTGGATAACTAACGGCTAAAAAGCGACGCTCTGTCGACCTCAACGAATCCCCCGCACTTCGAATTTCCATTCTTGTTTGTCCACTTGAAATAAGTCATCGGCCCGATCTTATATATTGTTCTGAGGCACGGTCCTTCATTACCCGCCTGAATATCCCCTCTAATAAAATAGTCGGAATAGGTTATCTTTTCAGTCGTCAAAGCAACAACAATAAACAATAAAATTAAAATTACGGGAATATAAATGAGGCGAAATTTGTTCATACAAAAAAATTTGAATACAAATTATCTACAATGTTTCTTCCTCCACTCAGTGATTTTCTGGTGGTCTCCCCTCCTTCGCAAATGCTTCCACCTTCGCCAAGGCTACTGCGGACAGGTCGGAGGGCAAGGCCGCTTACTACTTGCTCTTTAATTTTCTCCATTTTTTAATCAACTCATGATTGCCAGATAAAAGCACTTTCGGCACTTTTAACCCCATGAAATCCTCTGGCCTCGTATACTGTGGATACTCTTTGAAAAGACCCAAATCCCAATGACCAATGACCAATTTTTTCGATTTTTGATTTTTGGATTTGGGATTTATTTGGGATTTGGACATTGGGATTTGGGATTTCCCGTGTGTTTCCTCGTTCAGCGACTCCGCGTTCCCCAATACCCCAGGTATAAGCCTAGATACCGCCTCCACGATAGTCAACGCCGGCAACTCCCCGCCGGCGAGCACATAATCCCCCACCGAAATCTTTTCATCAACAAATTTATAAATGCGTTCATCAAAGCCTTCATACCTTCCCGAAATAAAAACCAATCGGTCCAGCTTCGCAAATTTCTCCGCCATGCGCTGATCAAACTTTTTCCCCGCTGGGTCCATTATTAAAATTTTCGTTCTCCCACTCCCCCGCGCCCCCTCTCGGGCAGAGGGGGATATTTTTTTTCCATCTTTGACAAGTCCAAGCGATTCAAGACAGCGATAAATCGGCTCCACCTGGAGCACCATCCCAGGCCCGCCGCCGTATGGAGAGTCGTCGACGTGACGCTGTCGGTCGAGCGTCTGATCGCGGAAATTGTGGGCGATAATTTTTATTAGATTTTTCTGCTGAGCCTTACCCAAAATGCTTTCACTCGCGTAAGAGTGAACCAAATCTGGAAATAAAGTTAATATATCGAATTGCATACATTATAAATTGTTGAGGGCGGCCAGGGATAATTTCCTGGCCGCCCGAGAGCTTGGCGACAGTTGCCTAATCGGCATCACAGCCATCAAGCGTCTTGGAAGAATTGTCCTCCTCCCACTCTTCCACCTCCCGTTCTCCGGTTTCTGGGTCAACCCAGACCATTTTTTTTACAGTCGGTTTGACCACAAGCCAAAGGTCACTACGAACTACCTCCGAAACTTTTTCAAACCGCCTTGAACTATTCGCCATTGAAGATCCTCAAGTGCAAACTGGTTGGTGTGATGACCGCTTCGCCTTTTGAAAAACCGATAATACTATACTCTGAAAGTGATTTAGGGTCAACAAAAAACCACCCCAATTGCTTGGAGTGGTTTTGAATTTTATACTAGATAACGAGATCATCCACGGCGCTGGTGTCGGTTGACATCATTTGCGCCTCGGCTGGGCGTGGGTTTGGCCCGCGACCGCCTACCGGCTCGTTGATCTTCATGTTGACGCGAGCGTTGTTCTTGGCGCCAACGATCTTGAGCAGGGTGCGCAGAGATCTGGCAGTCTGGCCTTCGCGACCGATGACGTATCCCATGTCGGCCGGATTTACATCCAGCGAGATGAGTACTCCGCGTTCGTCGATGGTTCGGGTTGTCTTGACATCGTTTGGATTGTTGACAATCGAACGAACGACATCCAAAACAAATTTTTCATCCATTTCCATAATAATTTCATCAATTTCATTTCTATGTTCGCAGTCTGTCGACCTGCCCCGCCGAAGCCGTTAGGCGAAGGCGGGCGATGTGGGAATATCCACCAGCACTGCATTTCGATATTAGAATAACATTTTTATTTTTTGGCGTCAACAGGTTAATTATTCTGCCGCCTCCCGCTCCGCCTGCTTCCTCATCTCCTCATCCATATATCTGGTGTACCAATTGGTCTCACTGCCGAGATAGCAGGAGATAAGTTCGATCGCTAATTTTACAGTTTTATTTTCACGATCAAGCTGTGGTGCGAATTCGGTCACGTCCATACCGACAACATTGCAAACCTTGCCAATGAAGCGCGCGAGATTGATGCTCTCGCGATAACTCAGGCCGCCCTTGGTCGCCATCGGAGTCCCAGGCGCGCATTCCTCATCCATCGAATCGATGTCGAGACACACCCAAACATTTTTTACTCGCTCAGATAATTTTTTAATCGCTTCAAACGCCGGCGACAGACCTTTCTCAGCGATGTCTACAATAGTAGTAGTCGATACTCTCAGCGCGCGAATCGTATCAATCTCCGCCTGATCGAGATCCTTCAGTCCGACATAAACCAAATTCTGAGGCTTAATCTTCTGCCCGTCCGAATAAATATTTGATAATGAGCTATCGCCAAATCCAAGCAAGGCCGATACCGGCATGCCGTGAATATTGC
>JBBTSL010000028.1:0-6435 GCA_038064745.1 Patescibacteria group bacterium
ACATATTGCAATTCAACCTGTACCGCGCAAACTACCGTTCCGAAGAAAGCGTGGTGTGGTGATGGAATTGTAAACGGCCCTGAGCAGTGTGAAGGTAACGTCGCCTGCGTTGACACAGTAGGCACGATGATGACCGTAGTCAAGAATTTTACTATTCCCGGCGCTGGCACATGGATTGTCCCGGCCGGCGTTACTTCACTAAAGGTAGAGGCCTGGGGCGGTGGTGGTGGCGGCGGCGCGGGAAATGGAACTCTGGCTGGTGGTGGTGGTGGTGGTGCGTATGCAAGGCTGGATGCGATGGGTGTTTCGGGAGGACAGAGCATTGCTTATGCAGTTGGAGCAGGCGGTATAGGTCCAGCTGACGCAAGCGGCAGCAATGGTGGTGATGGGACGCCGACGGTATTTAAAGACTCATCCACCTTACGGGCAGAAGGCGGGAAAGGTGGTGGCGCGAATGTGACGCTTGGCGCGGGTGGCTTGGCTGGATCTTCGGGGAATGCAAAATTTTCTGGCGGAAGTGGAGGGGCTGGGGATCCTGTATTAAGTAATGTTGGCGGAGGCGGAGGGTCGGGAGGAAGCGCGGCCAATGGTAATAGTGGCGCATCAACAGTAGGAGCACTTGCGGTTATTGATGGAGGTCCTGGAGGCAATTCGTGTATCACGCCAGTCGGACCCGGTGGCGGCGGCGGTGGTGCGCGCAATTGCGGTTCGAAGGCGGGCGACGGCGCGGCTGGTATGATCAGGATTACCTATCAGGATAGGGTCTATCTGGACGGAACCAAGTATTGCAATGCCTCCTGCTCCTGGACGAACGGCGGCGTCTGTGATCCGAAGACGGGCCTGAGTTTCATCGTTACCGACGATAGCAATTCGAACACTGGCTTCAAATTATTCGGCTACAATCTGAATGGGCAGACACAGGTAGCGGATACGGGCGCGGCCGCAAGTGTGAAACTTGCCTTACAAACACTTCCAGCCCTGATCCAGACCAATGATTCTGTAACTACGCCGAGCGTCACTTTTCCGACCGGTGGTTTTAATAATGTTGTCGGTGCAACTTATTTTAATAATACAGTAGTGGGCGGGACGGCGGGGGCAGGGGCGGATGTGAGATTAGTTTCGACTATTATGGATCTTTGGACCTCATTTGGTGGGCCTGGCACAGGCAATGGGCAGTACAATTCACCGAGAGGGGTTGCGCTTAACTCCGCCGGAACCTCCCTATTTGTGGCCGATACTAGTAATAATCGTATTCAGAAGGTGGCAACTAGCAACGGAAGCTGGCAAGCTAGTTTTGGTTCAGGTGGTGCGGCCAATGGGCAATTTAGTTCCCCTGAAGGTGTTGCTATTAGTTTGCCTGTCTATGGTAGTAGTATTTATGTGGCGGATACCGGTAATCATCGTATTCAGATTTTTGATTCCGCTGGTAACTTTACACGTGGTATAGTTAATGGTACGACTTGGGCTTCTCCTGATCCGGCCCCCTCTCCAGTCGGCGGCTCAGGTAATGGTCAATTTATGTTTCCAACCGATGTCGCTGTCGACTCGCAGGGGTATATTTATGTGGCTGATATCAATAATCATCGTATCCAGAAGCTCAATTTCTGGGGAGCCTGGCAGTACAATATTGGCACCGGCATACAGGGAAGTGGTCCTGATCAGTTTAATTTTCCACGGGGTATCGCTGTCGACTCAGGGGATAATCTCTATGTGGCCGATACCAATAATGCCCGTATTCAGAAGTTTGATAAATACGGATCATTGAGTGCCACCTTTGCATCGGTTGGTACTGGCGCTGATTCATTTCCTCTGCCGGTAAAAGTCACCATTGATTCTGCCGGTAATATCTTTATACTTGACGCAAATTTTGTACGCGTTGTTAAGTTAAATCCATTGGGTGTTTGGCAGGTTTCCTATGGATCATATGGGACAGGTAGCAGGCAACTTGGCTATTCTTATGGCCTTGCGCTTGACTCGGCCGGCACCATGTATGTAGGGGATGCCAATAATAATCGAATTCAAAAAATTTCTTTTGGTCCCGGGTATAACCCCGGCACCTATACCTCTTATTTTGATAGCACCTTATCCGGCGGCGCGAATTGGGATAGTTTTAGCTTTACCAAAGGAAGCTCCGCTAGCTCTAATCAAGGCAATATCAGAATGCAGGTGATGAGCGGATCGAGTGGTACAACTCCGCCGGCCTTTACCGGCACGGGAGGTTGCAATGTTAACACTAATAATGATGGAGCCTTTTCCGGAGCCAGCATCAAGACCTGCGCCGGCGCTGGTCGCTATCTATGGTACAAAGCTTCTCTTACTCCCGACGCAGGTCTGACAAATTCACCACTGCTAAACGACGTTAGCGTATTACCAACTTCTATCAATGCAAATTTTGCCTCCGGTCACTATACCTCCGGTGCCATTAACCCCAATGCCGGGCTGGGAACCTGGGGGCTGATATTATGGGGGAATCCTGCTTTTGCATCCGGACAAAGCATTACGATGCTGGTCAGATCAGCCAATAATTCTGCGATGAGTGGAGCGACCAGCTGGTGCTCGGTAAACAACGGCGGCACTGCGCCGACCTGCCTTACGAACGGAAATAGTTATCTGCAATTTGACGCTACTCTAAATAATGGATCTGACCCCACTCTTACTCCTTCTCTGAATGATTTGACGATGTCCTTCTCGGGTTATACCAATTCATGGGTCGCCGGCCCGTGTGGCGCGTCAAATCTCGAAGTCTATAAGATTGACCTTGCTTTGTCGAAGCAGTGGAAAAATGCTAACACCAGCTGTACCAGTCCGCAATGTAGCGGCGGAGCTTTGGTATCCGACAATTCGGTGGATTTCTCCGCTTATCCAGCTCGTGATGCTTGTAAAGGAGTTGGCGGACGCCTACCAAGTGAAGCGGAACTCGCGTGTATCTATGCTAATCGTACTAGCTATAATACCAGTGGTGCCTTTCAGCCGGCCGGCTACTATTGGTCGGCCACGGAGGCCAATGCGAGTTACGCTTGGTTCGTCAACTTTAGTGATGGTAGTCAGAGCACTAACGTCAAGTTAAATGCCAACTACGTTCGCTGTGTTCGCGGGAGTTGATTTTTTGACGGTCAGTCGGAAATTGGCTATAATTCAAATGGTGTGATTCTAAATTCTCCCGCAAACGGGATCCCGCCTCACGGCGGTGATAAATTCTAAATTCTTTTTATCATATGTTCGAAGAAAAAGGAATCAAAATGCCGACAACGCCACCAAGTAATTTACCGACCGAACCGGCCGATATGTTCGGCGAGGTGGAGAAAGATATCGCGCCTGCGGCGCCGAACGCATTGAAGTCAGGGATGCTGAAGCCAGCCCAGAGCCACGGCGGAGGGCCGGCCCAGCCGGCCAGAGCCGAGGTGATGCCGCGCCTCGACAGCGTTGATCAGATGGGGGAAAAGCCCAATATCGGGAAGATTGTTTTTGGAATTTTTATTTTGGTTTTAGTCGGGGCGATTGGTTATGGTGGGTGGTTCCTGTGGGGTAAATTTGGCGCTTCTATTCTTTCGAATCCCCGCTTGGGCGGGGTAGGGGTGGGTTCGCCACCACCGGCATCAAATCCGACCACCACGGTCGGAGTCGGCAACCAAAGTGCGAATATTTTGTTTGGCGACGTCGATGAAGATGGCGATGGTCTATCCAATGATGAGGAGAAAGCGCTTGGCTCTGAGCAGAAAAATCCCGATACTGACGGTGACGGACTCTCCGATGGCGACGAATCTAGAATTTGGCATACCGATGCGCTGAAGAAGGATAGCGACAGCGACGGATTCAATGATGGCGATGAGATTAAGAGCGGCTATGATCCGCGCGTTAAGGGTGGAATATTGATGAATGCGCCGCTTCTGGTAGTGCGATTTGTCAGCAACACTCCGGCCGGCACTTCCACTGTTAATTACGAAACATTTGCGATTAAAACGAGATAGTTAGTTGGTCATTTTCACAGCAATTCCCCGCTTGGGCGGGGTAGGGGTGGGTTGGTCAACGTTGTTCGAACCCACCCCCGGCCTTGAGGCCGTCCCCGCCCAAGCGGGGATTCCGAAATGACAATTAGTGGGACGTAAAAAATATAAATATGTTTGGGAGGTCAAAGGAAAAAGAATTACCCGCCACCGGCGAGAAGCAAATATCGGTTACTACAATTCCGATGGAGTTTTTTGCGGGCGCGAATCCGGTTATCAAATTTCGCAACGTAGAAAAAATTGTCGGTGGCACCATCCCCACCGCCCCTCGCGCTGAGAAGGTTGTCGCGAGGCTCGCGACTCCACGAAAGGCCGTGGTTGGAATTCTCGGCAATCGAAAAATTTTAGTTTTTGGCGCGGCCGGTTTGTTTATGCTAGTTATTATCGGCGCCGGGATTTATTATTGGCGTTTGTCTGCCGGCGGATCGGCTGTGAAGCCGCCAGTCCAGAAGCAGCCGTCTGTCAAGATTACCCCGCCGGTCGTCCCGCCTCCAGCCGTAGGTGTGCCGGTCGTCGTTCCACCTCCTCCAACCTCGACGGTGACAGCCGCGCCGATTATGCCGTCGCTTAGTGGGGGAGTTATAGAGTTTCCATCGATTCTCATTGGTGATAGCGCCGACCTCGATCGCGACGGTCTCACTGACGCGGAAGAAGAATTATTTACTTCTGATGCCGGCAAGCCGGATACGGACGGAGACAGCTATGAGGATGGCCGGGAAATTAATAATCTTTACAGTCCGATTGAATTCGCTCCGGGGCGCCTTCTCTCCTCCGGTCTGGTAAAGGAATTTTCTAATCCGTTATTTGGTTATAAGCTGTATTATCCATTGAGCTGGGCGGTCGGTAATGTTGATCCGGAATATCGGGATATGCTGTTCAGCACGTTAAGCGGAGAGAATATTGAAGTTCGAGTTTTTGATCGCGCTTCAGGCCAGACATTCGAGGACTGGTTTGCAGTGAACGCGCCTGATGAACGGTCCCAAGATTTGGCTGACTTCAAGACCGTTTTTGGAAATTCCGCCAGGATGAGGAAGGACAAGCTCGTATTTTATTTGAATGATGCCGATCATTTTTATGTGATTGCTTATCATGTGACGGACTCAGTCGTGGTGAATTATCGCGCGGTGGTCCAGATGGTGGCGCGCAGTTTCCGATTGAGTAGTGAGAGCAACGCCGTCCTGCCAAATCAGGAGGTGGTCATTCCTCCAGCCGCTGTTTCGAGTACTCCCTAATTTGCTATGCTGGAAATATCTTTTTCGAATGAAACAAGCGCAAGAGTGTCACCGTCGGCAGTTAAAAAAATCGTCCTTCAAACGGGCCGGTTTGAAAAAAAAATAAAAGGCGAAGTGGAGATCACGATGGTGGGGGAGAAAAAAATAATATCCTTAAACTCAAAGTATCGTGGTAAAAATAAAGTGACTGACGTGTTGTCGTTTTCTTTGATCGAGGGTGGTAACGATTCTCCCCCTTTCCAAGGGGGAGTTAGAGGGGGTTTGCCTTCCATTCTGCTAGGTCAAATCTTCATCTGTTATCCTCAAATTGTTCGCCAGGCCAAGGAGTATGGAGTAACGGTGGAGGAAGAATTCGCGCGGATGCTGGCCCATGGGCTTCTGCACCTCGTCGGCTATGATCATGTGAAGCCGAGTGACGCGAAGAAGATGTTTCGATTGCAAGAGAAGATTGTTAAACTGTCATAACCTATGCTCTCATTCACCAGATTAAAACGCAGTTTCGCGGACGCCTGGCGGGGGATCGTCCATGTTTTTCGGAGAGAACAAAATTTTCGAATTCAGGTGGTCATAAGTTTTCTTATTTTGATTGCGATAATTTTCTTGCCTCTCCGCACTTGGGAGACAGTCGTGCTGATACTGCTCGTGATGATGGTCCTCACGATGGAGATTCTGAATACCGCTTTTGAATATTTCAGCGACCTATTCAAGCCGCGGGTGCATCCGTATGTCGGGGTGGTGAAGGATCTGATGGCCGGGGCGGTACTTATCACGGCGCTTGGCGCGTTGGTCATCGGGTCGATTATTTTGTTGCCGCGCTTTCTCAGTTTGTTGGAATAGTGTATACTATAAGAAATCCCAAATTCCAATGATCAAATCCCAAACACGATTGGACATTGGGGCTTGGTCATTGGGATTTATTAAATTTATGCGTAAAGATTTACAACCACTGATTGCCGGCCTTGATATCGGATCATCGGCCATACGTATCGCGATCGGGCAGATTGCCAATCGCGGTGATGGTGAGGAGAATTCCGAGTTACAGATTCTCGGCGCCTCATCAGTGCCATCGGCCGGTGTGAATAAGGGAGTGATTAATAGTATCGAGGACGTCGTCTCCTCTGTTTCGGCCTGTCTCGAAGGCGCGGAGCGGATGGTGGGCGCTCCTATTGATAGCGCCTGGGTGGCGATTTCCGGTTTGC
>JBBTSL010000029.1:0-2845 GCA_038064745.1 Patescibacteria group bacterium
CAAGGTTAAGCGAAGAAACGAACGAGTCATCCGACGCGTTGGACTACGCTATCGGGGTCAGGGACATATAGGCTCCTACACCGGTTATTTATTAAAATCAATCCGTTGCAATTTAGCCTGACGCAAAATTGACATAAACGTTCTAAATGGCACATCCTTGCCATGAACTGGAATAATCACGACCAGTGTCGGATTTCCGTCCTTCCGATACTTCGCGTGACTGCCATTCTGAGAAATAAAAAGAAAGCCCTTGGCTTGAAGGACTTTCAGTATTAATCTGAGTGAGACCGGACTAGGCATACTGCAATCTGACTGAGGTGGCCGTAAGATTTTTAATCTCGCTTTTCTTGGGAAGCGGTTGATCCTCGAAATATAACTCAAGCGCCTCCTGAAGCATCGCCAACGCTTCTTTTCTGGTCTTTCCAAAGCTGGAGACGTCTACTTCCAAACATTGCGAAACATAAAATTTGCCCTCTTTCCACACAACCGATTTTAAATCTATTTTCCGCATATCATTGAAATTTATCTTCGTATTTAGAATATCATTTTTGGTTTTTTACGTCAACTGTTTCTCGCTGACTTCTGTGAGGGAGCTTGAATTGACAATCCCCGATTATAATGGTAATATTTTTGACCCGCCGAATTCACGGTGGGCGAACCGGAGTAACAACTCAAATGGATGAAACGACTCAGCGTGAGATTGTTCGAAAGGCTTGGCAGAGTTCAGCAGATTTCACGATCACCTTGCTCGTGGAGGCGGCGGACCGCGTGACCTACCTGTGGTCAATGCAAAACCATGGCTTGCTCAGAAACGTGGATGGCGACCCACTCGATCGCGTGTCCGCGCCGAACTACGACTGGAAGGAGCGGTGGAATCGCACCTTCAGGATCAGTACATCCGCCATGTTCAGCGTAGACTACTTCTTCAGCCTGATGGGAGGAGGAAT
Organism: Patescibacteria group bacterium; assembly: GCA_038064745.1. Lineage (GTDB taxonomy): Bacteria > Patescibacteriota > Patescibacteriia > Magasanikbacterales > GWA2-37-8 > JAKANM01. The sequence continues at coordinate 948 of JBBTSL010000029.1, forward strand.
CGAGGAAATCACCCTCAACAACTAGGCGAGGAGTTCGCCAAGACAAAAAGCCCCGCTGGGAGATGTTTCCCCGGGGCTTTGCTAATTACAAATATCTATAATTTTACAACCATTTCTTCCTCCTGAAAACTACTATCATGAGGATCGTCACAAAGATAAAGAACCCAAAAATTACCCAGAAACCTTGCGGGCTATCAATGAATGGAGTATTTGGAGCGCGGACGGCGAATAAACCTGCCAGAAGAATTAACGGCGAAGTTATAACCGAGATAATTGTAAAAAATTTCATCACTTCATTGGATCGATAGCTAAGTACTGATTCGTTGGTCTCGTGTAGCGCATAGATGCTCTCCTTCTGACTCTCGAGCGTATGCCAGATCTCCGTCTCCGTCTCGCGCAGCGCGTTGAAATTCGCCTGATAAGCGCCAAGCATCAGATCTTTGTCGGCGCTCGCGAGGAGGCGCTCCAACACCGACCGATGGCCCTGCATCGTGCGGCGAAAAGTTACAATGTTTGTCTTCAGACGGAGAATCTCGCCGGCCATCTGCCGGTCGGATGTTTCCGTAAATAAGCTCTGATCAACCGAGTTGATATCTTCATTGATGTGGAGCAGGCTTGGCATGACTGAATCCAGAAGCCTCGATAAAAGTTCAAAAAATGACTGGGCCATCGTCCCGGAGAAATATTGCGCCCTCACGTCCGTCCTCGCCGAACACTCTTCGAAAAATTGCCTGATCGTCGGCAGCTGACCGTCATGGACCGTAACCAGAAAATTTGGATTCAGAAAAATATCAATCTCGGTAAATCGCACTCGCCTACTCCCCCGGTCGAAGATTGGAAAATGTAAAACTAGAAAATAATAACCCGGCCGCTTCACCATCTTGGGGCGTTGGAAGGGTGGCAAACATTCATTGAGATCAACCTTTTGAAAATTGAAACGCCGGCCAAGTTGCTCTAGCTCTTTCTCGCCCTGTTTCGTCACACTGACCCAGAGGAGCCCATTTTGTTGAATTTCGTGGAAGTGTTTCATACGCAGTAATTATACCATATTCAAAATAGATGTGCTATAATGAAGAAGTGAATCCAATTCAAAAAAAGGAACGAATTGTTAATCCAAGCGCTGAAATTCCCCGAGCTCCGGAGACGAATTTTGAATTACCGGAAAGCGGCGGTGAAAAGGAACCTGCTTCGACCGAAGGAGAGAGGAAAAATGCCGCGGAAGAAGTTTTACCAAAAAAATCATTCCGCCGGCCGATCGCGGCGCCGAGGCCCGCGCTGTCGGATCCGCTCGCTCAAAAAATAGAGAAAATTTTGGAGGAAAATGTTGGCGACGCGTATAGCCGGCTCTCTCCGATCGCGAAGCAGGAATTCAAACTAAGAGGCGAGATCACCGCGCAGAAAATTTCCGAGCTTCTCCTCACGACTCATATCAAAGTGAAGAAAATTTTTCAGCTGATCCTCGAATGGTTGAAACTTCTGCCCGGCGTTAATCATTTTTTCCTTGAACAAGAAGCAAAAATAAAAACCGATCAGATAATCGCGTTACATAAGAAATAAATTCCAATGACCAAATCCCAATGACCAAAATTGGACATTGGACATTGGGGCTTGGGATTTTCAAAACTATGGATTTCGCATCACTTTCTCCATATATACAAGACCCGATTTTTTTTGCCCTCATTATCAGTGGTATTGTTTTGCTTGCCCTGGTCGGCTGCCTGCTTATCCTCCGCTCCGCGCTGCATGCGCACAGCCGCGAGAGTAAGGCCTTCCACAAAATAATCCTGCTTATCAAGGTTCCGAAGGAGAAAAAGGGAGAAGACCAGAGTCGTAATAGCGACGACAATCTTACTCAGCTGAGGGAGCAGATCGGAGTCGCCGACGCACTTTTCTCGGCG
>JBBTSL010000030.1:0-1769 GCA_038064745.1 Patescibacteria group bacterium
AAATGATATCCGTAGCGGTATAGCCTTCAGGGTGCCCCACATGCAGGCCCGCGCCACTCGGATACGGGAACATATCCAGAGCATAGTATTTGGGTTTCGCCGAATCGATGATCGATTTGAAAGTCTTATGCTTGGCCCAGTATTTTTGCCATTTGGGCTCGATTTTAGAGGGATCGTACATAGTCATGGTTAAGTTTGCGAATGGATTATAAGGCAAGGCGACCAAATCCCGAAGGGCTTGGAGCAATTTTTATCCCCCGCACATTAAAGCGTGAAACGCATAATTTCCAACTGTTCCTCGAAGACTTCTCTCGGCGTACGGTATTTTAAGGTTCGACGCGGGCAATTATTCAGCCAATCCACGGCATAATCAATCTCCTTTTGAGTCACCTGTGAGAAGTCGGTCCCCTTTGGGAAGAATCTCCTCAGCTCCCTGTTCATCCATTCGTTGAGGCCCCTGTCGCACGACCTGTAGGGCCTGGCGCAGTAGACCGCAATCCCGAGCGCCTCGGTTATCTCCCCGTGCTTGCAGATCTCCTTGCCGTTGTCATGCGTCATCGTTTTTCTCATGCCTTCCGGCAGTTTTCCGAGAGCGTCCCTCGAGGCGCGCACCATCTCGTCCGCCGACGGGGATTCCACTTTTATGGCCTGAAAGTACATCGAGAGCCTTTCGGCGAATGTGGCCACCGCTCCCGACCCCTTTCGGGAGCTGACCACCAGGTCGGTTTCCCAGTCGCCGCACCGCTCTTTCCTGTCCACGGCACCGGGCCGCTCCTCGATGCCTTTCCTGCCGGGTATGCGGTTGACGCCTTTTCCGAAGCCTATCCATTTGTATTTCTCCCCTTGGTAGCGCAGGCATTTGTGCAGGCTTCCGCCGTTTTCCCTGTCCCTCTCGACATAGCTGTAGAGGGTCTGGCAGCTGACATGGGTCAGCCCCTCCATCTTCCTCCTGCCCGAGATTTGGTCGGGGGTCCTGCCGCACCTGAGCTCGGCCAGCACATGGCCGAGCAGCTCCGGGTCGTCATGCCAGCGCGGCAAATCGTCGTAGGCGTGCGTCCGGCGGTCCTCGGCCTTCGCCTGGGCGGTCGAGGCGGTGTACCTTCCCTGGAGCGGGGATCCGTTCCTCATCAGCTCGCGGCTGACGGTCGGCTGGGAGCATCCGACGATGTCGGCCATCTCCCGCTGGGTGTGGCCGGCGCGGACCAGGGCCTGCAGCTGGTCGCGCTGCGATAGTGTAAAATGGCGCATGCGGTATGGGGTGAGGAGGTAAAGCGTCTTACCTCATACCGTACTTCGAGAGGGCCGATCAAGGGGTTCTGGATTTTATGCGTTTCAGTTTTGAATTTGCGAGAATAATTATTTACAAAAAAATTTAATTGTTGTATAATATAAATATGAAAATGAAAAAAACCAGAATAAAATTTTCCCCGATTGTTCTCTTGGCTTTGCCGGTGATCCTTGCCATCGCCACAATGGCGGTTTTTGGTGCCGCAGGTCCTTCCGAAAGCTTTTTGAAAATGAGTTGGGACAAAATGGACAAGGTGGATCCCTATAAAACTGACTGCCTGGTCACCGTGCCTTTTTTTCAAAAAAAATCGGGCCTCAGCAAGGAGGACGACATAAATGTGGGTCTAACCGAAATCGCGTTCCAGCGTTTCGAAAGGCATGAGGTTCAGTCCGTCCGTTTGGCCGACTCCAAGGACTACAGCGCGGGCGAGAAGAGCGATTCGATCACCCCCCTCGGAGATTATTTCACTGAGCAGCTTTCC
>JBBTSL010000031.1:0-5146 GCA_038064745.1 Patescibacteria group bacterium
CTTCGCCATCTCCTCCGGAATTTTCTTACCCATGGCTTTACGAAATTTATCGGCCTCCTCCCAGTTGTATCCGGCTAGATTGATAGCGGTGAGCAGAACATCATCCTGATAAACAATCAGGCCAAGCGACTGATCGAGATAATCCTTCATCCGCGGATCAAGATACTCAATCAGATCTGGGTTGTTCTTGCGGCGGATATAATCCGGGATCGACTCCATCGGGCCGGGGCGAAACAGTGCCACCATCGCCATGATATCGAGAATGCTTGACGGACGAAGTTCCTTCAGATATCTTGTCATGCCAGAGCTCGAAAGCTGGAACACGCCGGCCGTCTCACCACGCGCCAACATCTCATAGGTTTTCTTGTCGTCCCACGGCTGCAGATTATAAATATCCACCTTCTGGCCGGTAGTCTTCTCTACGATTTCCATCGCGTGAGCCAGGATTGATAAATTCTTGAGGCCAAGGAAATCCATCTTCAGAAGGCCGGCGGACTCGACATCATGGAATTCATATTGAGTGACGATATGCTCTCCGCCCGATTCCCGCTGCAGAGGCGTGAAGTCGGTCAAAGGCGTGGGCGAGATTACCACCCCGGCGGCATGGATAGAGGTATGTCGCGCACAACCTTCGATCTTCTGAGCAAGATCAAGCAGGCGGTTCACCTGATTATTTTTTTCGTAAAGTTCCTTCAGCTCCGGCACCAGATTCATAGCCTTCGCGATCGTCATCTGAAATCCCTGCGCGCCAAATGGTATCAACTTCGAGACCTGATCACAAAAAGAATAACTGTAACCCAATGCCCGACCAACGTCTCGAATACTGCCACGCGCCGCCATCGTGCCGAACGTCACGATCTGCGCAACTTTGTCGGCGCCATATTTCCTCGTAACATAGGCGATCATCTCGTCGCGTCGATCATCGGCAAAGTCGGCATCAACGTCAGGCGGACTCGGACGAAATGGATTGAGGAAACGCTCGAATGGTAATTTGAAAAATAACGGATTGACATTCACAATCCCCATCGCATATGAGACGAGGGATCCGGCCGCCGAGCCGCGGGTTGTCTCGATTATCCCATGAGTGCGGGCATAGTCGACGTAATCGGCGACGACCAGGAAGTACGGCGAATAGCCCTTGCCGGTGATAATATCAAGCTCATATTCAACTCGCTTCTTTACATCATCATTCATCTCCAGCAAATTCGGCAGCTTCTCATAGACTTGCTCACGCAGATATACGTCGGCAGTTTTCCCATCGGGGATTTGAACCATCGGAAAATGCCATTTGTTCAACTCCAATTTTAGGTCAACCTGATCGGCAATCTTCAAAGTATTCGCGATCGCCTCCGGACAGTGCTTGAATCGACCGGCGATCTCCTTCGCGGACGCGAAGGAATAATCAACACCCTGCATCGAGGAGCGATTGGGTTCATCGATTGTCTTGCCGTCCCGTATGCAGGTCAGGATGTCCTGCGCCTCCGCGTCATCATTCTTCAGATAATGAGCGTCACGCGTGACCACGAGCGGGATATTATTTTCCTTTCCAAGTTTAATCAGCTGAGAATTGACCTCCATCTGCCCCTCGAGCGCCGGCAGATCATTAAGTTCCAAATAAAAATTTTCTTTCCCAAAAATTTCCTGCATTTCGAGAGCAACTTTGGCGGCTTTTTCTCCGCCAGAGGCTGGTCCGCCTTGGGCGGAAATTACTCCTTTTAGTATCGTCGGTATCTCGCCTTCGATACAACCCGAAAGCGCGATCAATCCTTTATGAAATTCTCTAAGGCGCGCCCGATCCACCAGTGGTCTGCCGTTTCTCATGCCATCGAGGTTCGAATAGGTAACAAGCTTCATCAGATTACGATAGCCGGTATAATTTTTTACGAGTAGAACGAGATGATGCTGCTTGTGCTCGGCAATATTCTTGTCATCCAGACTGTACGGCGTGGTGTATACTTCCACTCCGATGATCGGCTTTATCCCGGCCGCATGACAAGCCTCATAAAATTCAATCGCGGCGTAAAGATTGCCGTGATCGGTGAGCGCAAGTGCCGAAAATTTCCCGGCTTTTGCTGCCTTTACCAATTCATCAATCTTGGGCAAACCATCGAGAAGTGAATAGTGCGAGTGAACGTGTAAGTGGACGAAATCGGACATAAATTAGGTTAAAAAAACTCGCCTCCTCTATAATTGATAACTGGGCGAGTTCTTGAAATTTATTTTTTCAGCTTATGTGCAGCCTTCTTCATCTTCGCCGCAGTCGCCTCGACCGCCTTCTCCACCGCATCCTTCGCTACATCATCAAATTTCTCTTCACCATCATCAATCCATTGTTTGGCTTTTTTTATAGCCGCCTTTTTTACAAACTCCGAGACTCCGCCACTGGCGAGGGTCATCAGGCCGGAAATATGCTCCACTTTGCCCCTGATATAATTGATAGTTTCCATCAAAACCTGAAGACGACTACGAAACTCCTCCACAATCTGATTAGCGTTCCTTAAGAGGCGCATCACATAGTAAAATGTCCAGCAGAGGAAAACCGTTATCCACACGATGCAGAACGAGATTACCAGATATAATAAATCTTTGGTTTGTAACATATCTCTCCTTTAGATAAATTAGCAAAAAATATTACGCCACCTGTAGCTTTCGCATCTTTTTTTCTAATTCTTTTACCCTAGGTTTTAATTCTAGCACATCTTTTGAAACCGCATCAACATCCTCGGAAGTTCTCTTGTCTATCTTAGTCAGCGTAGCCTGAACCTCGCTAATTTCCGCTCTCACCATTCGAAATTCGCCCGTCATTTCAACCTGTAGCGCTTCAACATCGTCCTTCGTGGCCATAACCTCCTTCATGGCTGCAATGTCATCTTTTACGGATGATAGATCGCCTTTTACGGATGATAGGTCATCTTGCAACACCGCCAAGTCATCCTTCGTTGCTATGTCTTCCTTCATCGCCGCGATATCGTCCTTTACAGCCGTCACGTCATCCTTCGTGGCCATCTTTTCCTTCAAAAATTCCATCAACTCATTGTTTGTAATTTCTTTTGGCATATTACTATTATGTAAATCTATTATACCACAAATACTACCTAAACTCCACACCCCATTTATCCACGAGGCTTTTCTTGATTTTTTCCATCACCCCGATAATCTCCTCCGCCGTAAGCGTATGCCCCTCATGATAGAAGGTTAAGCGGTAGGCAACGCTCTTTTTCCCAGGCAAAAGGTTCGCTCCTTCATAAACATCAAACAGCTCGACTCCTCTCAACAAACCACTTTGCTCAGTTATAAAAGCGACAATCCCGGCGTTCGCAACATCCTTCCCCGCCACAAACGCGAGATCGCGTTCCACGGTCGGAAATTGCGGCAATGGCTCAAACTTTTTTCCTCTCGCCGGCAGGGCGGATAGCTTATCCATGTTTAAGCCGACCGCTGCCACCGCGCAATCCAGATTAAAATTCTTCAGTGTCCTTGGATGCAACTCAAATACCGAGCCGACATATTCCCCGCCAACCATAATATCGCCGGAACGCGACGGATGAAGCCAGGGCGCTATTTTTTTCGGCGCCACTAATTTAAATTCCAAATTTAGCTCCCGGAAGATCGCTTCCGCGGCGGCGCGCGCCTCGTCAAAAAGATTTTTTTTCTTACTGGCGAATACCGCCGTCAGCCAATTTACCTCGCGCGGAAGAAGTTCGTCTTTATTATTTCTGGCGCGAAGGCCGGAAGACTCAGGTAGAAATTTCTTGCCAACCTCAAACAGCTTAAGGTCTGAATAATTATTAATATTATTTTTTATATTTTCAAGTAAATTACTCAGAAGATGCCTTCGAAGAAACGGCTGGCCTTTGGAAATAGGATTATCAAGCTCCAGATATTTCGATATATCATCACCGAGATTCGCGACACTCTCGGGACTGACGAATGAATAATTATAAACCTCGGTGCAGGCAATTTCCCTGACCAGTGTATCGCTGAGCCGCTTCTGAATTTCCAGAAGTTTATTCTCGAGCGGCGGTAAGATCGAGAAGCCCGGCAGGCTCCCTGGAATATTTTGGTAGCCGTAAATTCGGAGCACTTCCTCCACTAATGCTTCCGGGCAATCGATGTCACGTACTCGCCAGCTCGGCGCGGTAATTACAAATAAATTCTTGTCTAATTTAACTGAAAAGCCAAGTCGTTCCAGGATATCGACGATAGTTTTCTTTTGAATTTTTACGCCAATCTGGCGCGAAAAAAATTCCGCTTCAACTTCAAATATACGACTCTGCCCCACTACCGCTACGACATCGGCAATTTTCGTTGTGACCTTGGCTTCAGGCGAAACTTCGAGCAGAAGCTCGACCGCCCTCTCCAGCGCAACTTTGCACAGACCAGGATCAAGCCCCTTCTCAAATCGCGCCGAAGCGTCGGTGCGTAGACCAAGCAGGCCGGAAGCCTTCCGAATCGAAGCCGGATTAAAATTGGCCGCTTCGAAAACTACGGTGGACGTGCTGATCCGAACACCGCTGTCGAGCCCGCCCATCACGCCGGCGATCGCGACCGGCCGGTCGCCCGAAGTGATGACAAGCGTGCCCTCCGGCAAGCTGCGTTCCTTCTCGTCCAGCGAAATGAACTTCTCGCCGGACACCGAGCTCCGTACGCCGACAGAATATTTACCTTCCTGCTCCAGAACCTTACCGTCGAAGGCATGAAGCGGCTGGCCCAGCTCAAGCATTACATAATTCGTAATATCAACCACCGAATTTATCGGACGAAGGCCGACAGCGGACAATCTCTGCTGCATCCAAGCCGGTGAATGCCCGATAGATACATTGCCCACGGCGACCGCCATATATCGGGCGCAAAGTTCAGGATTTTCAACCTCAACCTTGATCCCCTCTTTGCCGGGTTTGATCGGCTTAACTTTATAGGCATCAACCTTGCGATTGGTCAGAGCCGCCACTTCCCGCGCCATACCATAATGTCCCCAGAGATCGGGACGATTGGATAGCGATTTATTATCAATTTCAAAAATCGCATCATTCAATTTCAGAGCTTCGGAGAGTGGCAGGCCCGGTTTCCTCTCCTTCAAGGAGAGGACAGTGGTGAGGTCCAGCACTTCCTTCTCATCCTTCTTCGGAAACATCGCGCCTAGTCC
>JBBTSL010000032.1:0-1065 GCA_038064745.1 Patescibacteria group bacterium
CACCAATTACAGTTTTTACTACCGTGATGGTTCCTTCAGCGGCGCCTGGTAGAAAGGAGGCGGTGGCTCCCGCTGGTAACCGCGCTACAGTTGCGGCTGGAGCGGCGGCGCAAGTCGGTCCAGAAATTACGTTATTAATAAATGTCACATTTCCGCCTTTTGCCAAAGCACGACCGTTCAAAGTAGTACCTGAGGTGTCGAAATGAACACCAGTACCGGCGAGAATGGTACCGACAAATGAAGCGCCATTAATAGTTGCCAGAGTCTCAACTCTCCAGTACACGTCACATGCTCTGGCGCCGTTTTCCAAAGAGATCGAACCAGAGGAAATAAAGTCACTAGACGCTCTAAAGATATAAATACCGGGACCATCGAGGTGCAAGATGCCGCCGTTTAATCGGCCAGCGCCAATGTCATAGACACCCGATGTTAATGTTAAAGCGTCGAGAGCTGGCCCGATACTACCGTCGGTACCCATGTCAGGTATAGTATTAGTGAAGGCCGTGCTGATCAAAGCCTGTGCGCCTGTTGAGGCGTAAAATGGGCTCGCCACACTTGGCGCGACACCATCGGTAGAGTAGATCGTGCCGCCGACGTTGGCAGCCGTCATCGCCGTGATGCCTGCGCCGGTGCTATTTATAGCAACGTTTCCGGTGGTGGTAGCTATCCCGGTGATGCTGGTCTGAGCTATGACTGAGAAACTGGCGGCTGTCCCGAGTCCGGGGTCAGTGGCCACGGCGAATGCCGGCATTGCGCCGAACAAACTAAGCGCCAGCGAAAAAGTCGCGGCACTTCCTAAAAACTTTAATGAAGTTTTCATAATCGAAATGAGTGAGAGAAATAATCAAATGTTATTGATTATTTCCGAGTGAATGAGATTATATGGGCCTTTGCCCATATAAATATTGAAATTAAATTAAATTAAATTATTTTATTAAAATATAGTTTTTTCTCGACCTATTGTACATTATACTCCTACCCCCCCCCCATTAATACAATTCCATGTCAAGACATAATAAAATTGAAAATCGTTTAATCGCCCCCTCCCCTTTCCAAGGGGAGGCG
>JBBTSL010000033.1:0-1811 GCA_038064745.1 Patescibacteria group bacterium
GGGGTGGGTTGGCCAACGTTCGAGGCCGTTTGCCAGTCGATTCCCAACCCACCCCCGGCCTTGAGGCCGACCCCGCCCAAGCGGGGAATCCTCGGAATGACAGTTGTTTTTGGCATCGCCACCACCGGGAATTTCTTTATCACCGCCGGCACTTCCTTCTCAAGACGCATATTTTCCTTTGGGTCGAATTTGGGAATGACAGGCGGTGTAATAGCGGAATTATTCGTCTCCTCCGCCTTATTTATCACTTCCTCGGCTTGGCTGGCAGACAGCCCAACCCCGCCATCCAGCTCACGGCGCGTCAATACTTCCAGCGTCTCGCGTTCGCCGCGAATATCTTTCAAAAATAATTGGATGATGGTACGAAGTCGATTGCCGTTCTCCACCGGCACTTTGAAGCTGAGAGATTTCACTATACTCTCCACCTGACTCTCGCGACCCTGGCTTAGAAGCGGCATGGCAGGATGCATAGTCGGCGCTGGCTCATCAAGCGGCGAAGTCAGGTCAGGCGTCACTACGGATTCCCCGCTTGGGCGGGGTGGTCTCAAGGCCGGGGTGGGTTCGATAACGTTGGCCAACCCACCCCTACCCCGCCCAAGCGGGGAATTTGCGGGTGACGGAACAACCTTAACGACCGGAGCAGTGGCGGGCACCGGCGCCTTCTTTTTCCCCAATTGCGAAAGCGGCACGTGTATGAAGGTGCCGTCGGCTTTTTTTACGAGTATTGTTGGTTCGATGTCCATAGGTAACTTAATTTCCAATTTTTAATTTCATCTAGCTCACCTCGAGTCCTCCTCTTTGTCAAATTCGCCTTTCACTGTCCTCCTCTTCCTTAAGAGGAGGTGCCCCAAGGGCGGAGGAGTGTCGGTTGGAGCAACATGGACTCCTCCGTCTCGCGCGAGCGAGACACCTCCCCTTCCCAAGGGGAGGACAATGTATTGCAAATTATCACTCCTTTATCAACGTCTCATTCCATTCGAATTTGCGGTCCGCCTCGTTAAAAATATACAAATCCCTGATATGATCATCCTCATATTTCGCCGCGAGGCGCTCCAGCTCTTTCAGCACTTCGGAGATATTCATAAACTGCCCCTGCGCATCTTTTTTAAATTGATTTTCAATCTGCTCCTTCATCTCGGCGTAGGACAACTTCTTCAGCTTTTCAGATCTAGTCTCGGATTCCTTTTTCGCCCGCGGCGGATTTACGAAAGCTTGCGGCGGGGCGATGGTGTTTTCAGGCTGTATCGAAACAGATGCGGGCATAGAAGTGGTAGGTTCTGGTTGATTTAATAATTTACGATACAATTCTGAATAATTTAAATCGTCATATTTTTCAACAACGCTCCACAATTCTTCCATTTTGACATCGTACAAAAATGTAATCAAAGCCACAAACCTATTTACTGCTTCGTCTGCCGTAATTGAAAAATAATTTTCAGACGATTTATCAGTGAGCGAAAATAATTTCCTAAGCTTCGCCTTGAATTCGGCTATTCGTATCGAATCACGTCCCTGATTATTTATTTGAGACAGCTCAGCAAGCATGTCTGAGATTTTTATTTCCTTATTTTGTAAAATGCCAAGATGTAAATGGAAATAAAAATAGTTATAAATTAAAGAGTGTTGAAAATCAATATCAAATGGGTTCCAGATATGTGACTGTTAAAATAGGAAAAACATATTACATAAATATAAAATGTGATATTGGCTCTAAAGACATTACATTTATAGTTGATTCTGATGGAAATGTAAGAATTATATCAGGACCAGCAAATGGAAGTTACTTAACTCTTTTATGGAACTTATAAATA
>JBBTSL010000034.1:0-5276 GCA_038064745.1 Patescibacteria group bacterium
CCGCGACAACATCAACAATCGAAAACCACCATTCATTTTGAAATAGAATTTTGCGAATCCCTTTACCCTTAAAAATAGCGATATGAGTAGCGGGGGGGATTGAATTTGAATTTTGAGATTGATTTGTCATTGGAAATTGGAAATTTGACATTTTCACTCATCTTCCCACCACGCTGAGCGTGGTTAGAGGGACGCTCAGCGTCCCATCCTGTATAGCTGTTGGATTTCAGAGGCGGAGAGCGCGCGTGAGTAGACGCGGCTGTCATTTTATGATGATTATTTTGCCAAACTAAAATTCACCAAGGCGCTCTCGATTAACGACGGCTTTACTTCAAATCCGGGCATAAAAATTACTTCCTCGGAAAAATCTATATCATCAAAATATGAAAGTTGTGTTCGGAATACCTTCTCGTTGAATTCCTTGACAAATATTGACCGAGCGCGAGCTGTTACTCTGTTCAGTCCATATTTTTTTATAATAAAATACATATCCACATAATCCTTCCATTTTGCGCGACGACCTAATGCGTAGGCCTTCATGGCCGCCAAGGTCAGCAAGTCTGGCAGGCGTATGCCACCAGGCGCATTACGGTGAAATGATAATTGAAATGGATACTCAAGAAAGGTAAATCTAACGCCGTTAATTAAAACTGTATACTGACCTTCCTCATCAAACACAACCCGATCTATGCTATTTGTTTTGACGATAATTTTTCGTATGTGGGCATTGTCAAATGGCTTGTTAGAAAATAAATCAAAATCAATTGATTGCCGATGCCCCAAATGTAAAGCTATGGCTGTGCCGCCTACAAGGCCGAACTGTGATGAAAATCTTTTAACAAGCGGGAATAATTCATGTTGGGATTTTGATAAAATTTCATTATGCATAATGCTTGAAGTAGAGATCAAAATAATGAGCGACTTTGGGATTATAATTTTGTCGGGCATGGCGCAATTGCCCGCGAAATACGTTCGCGGTTTTTTGCACTCCCACTATTTTAAGCAATTTTTGCACGTCTTTCCAGTCGCCGTTGTTTAACACCGCCTCTATAACTGCTCCCGCAGACAGCTTCTCTGGATGTCGAACATACCACACCAGATAAGGCCTTTTTTTGATAAAATCAGACAAAGTCATAGGACGAATTAGGTTGAAATGTATGAGTATTATACCAAAAAAAATTACTTTGGTCAAAGATATAGAATACTTAATTACCGTTCCTATTTACCCACCACGCTAAGCGTGGTAATAGGGACGCTCAGCGTCCCATCCTATACAACTGCATCACCTCCGTCGCCGACAACGCGCGAGAATAGACGCGGATATCATCGAGTAAACCATTGACCCAGTTTGTGTTTGCAGTTTGCCCGATAGTAAGAGATGCGCTATTTCCGCTTCGGGCGGTTGTAAAACTGGCGGTGCCTCTTGGTGAACCATTTACATAGCATGTTATAGTAGAGCCGCTATACGACCAAACAAGGTTGTACCAAGTATTAACTTTAAGATTAGCAACGGAGCAATATGTTGCCGGATCACCGTCGGAGGCGTAGAATCCCATCTTATCTTGAGCGGAATCATAAAAGTAATTGTATGGCTGAATCGCTCCGTCGTACTTTGCGACGAAGGTGTAGCTGTTGCTAAATGTCCTGGGTGTCTTCCACCAGACACTTGCAGACATGTTACCCGTTAGGTTGAGACTGGCGTTACTCGCGACGCCGATATAGTTGCTAGTACCATTAAATTGTGCGGCCTGTCCAATTTTTCCAGTTGATACTCGGATAAGTGTGGATGTCCCATTATTCCCATTTCCGCTCTTATCAATCGCCACAGTTGAGGTCACATCCATCCCATCCATCGTCCAATGTCCGACGAGTCCAGTTTTCAGGGTTGGTCTGGTAGTATCCGTCTTGTTTATTTTCCCTCCGCCTTGTTTGTAGAGCTGTTGGATTTCGGAGGCGGACAGAGCACGAGAGTAGATGCGGACGTCGTCGAGGGAGCCGTTGAAATAACGAACTCCCGTTTGTGACCCAATATTAAAATCAGTAGGTGTCAATGGAGTTGTAGCTGAAGTATTTGCCGTCTGAATCCCATTTACATAAAACTTAGTAACACCGGAGACTCGTTGCATAACTACGTGATACCAAGCGTTGGCGCGTGGGAAAGTGTAGCCGGGATCAAACCACGCTACGCCGGGAAATAGCCCTTGTAGTTTGCTTCCCGCGCCTCCTGCGCCATCACCAACCCCAAAAGCGTAACCATTTCCTGTCGCACCATTGTCTAGTCCATTGGATACCGCCAAGCCAATCTGACTTAGATTGGCGGGATTCATCCAGGCCGACATAGTCCAGTTATTGGTAGCAACTGTCGGCGGAGAAGGGTCGTTTATGCGCCCACTCGTCCCATCAAATTTCATCGCTTGTCCGATCCGTCCGGTTGTTTCCTTGGTTCCACCCGTCCTCACTCCATTATTCCCATTACCGCTTTTATCAATCGCCGCGGTAGAGGTTACATCTCTTCCATCCATCGTCCAATGTCCGACGAGCCCGTTTTTCAGGGTTGGTCTAGTAGTATCCGTCTTGTTAATTTTTCCTCCGCCAAGTTTGTATAGCTGTTGGACCTCGGTGGCGGAGAGGGCGCGAGAGTAGATGCGGAAATCATCTATCGAACCATTCATGAAATAAGTTGCTAGATTGTAGGATTGGCCGATTTTCGATGCGGTAATAGTAAATGGCGAGGCAAATTGAGTTTCGCTCACAAATACGCCGTTCTTATAAACTCCAACCTTGGCCGCGCTGGCTACTACAGTGATATGCTTCCACCCAAAATCAGCGGCGCCTTGATAAGTAGGGGACAAATATTTTGTTTCTCCGTTATTGCTGACCTGAATAGTTGTTGAATCTTTTTCCCAAATATATCCCTCAGAAGCATTGGCTCCGCCAAAAATCATCGGGCCGGTTGAGCCGGAATTATTTGTATAGGTGTTGGTTTTGCTCCAGTAGGAAATTGTAAAATTATCGGTTAGCGTCAGATTGCTAAAAGTAAGATAGCCGGTCGCGCCGCTAAATTTCATCGCCTGTCCTATCCGTCCGGTTGTTACCTTGGTTCCACCTGTCCTCGTTCCATTATTCCCACTTCCACTTTTGTCCGTAACGGTAGTGGCGGATGTTTCACTCCCATCCATTGTCCACCAGCCGACGAGGCCTGAGTTGAGAGATGGAGGAGCGGAGAGGGATTTGGAAATGACGGCCGCCGAAGTGGAGGCGGGCAACAAAAAATAGACTAGAGCAATAAAGAGAAAAAAAGTTAGGAATTTTCGCATAAAGTTTAAACAATTTTCAGGCGCCATCATTTACGAACCATCGCATACTTTCCTTATTAACCTTCAGGACGTGCCAATACCATTTGTTCTTCCTGCCATCATCTGCCTGGTTTAAGGCGTTGAAGTAAGATTGCCTATTACGATACAAAAATAAAACCGGCAGATATCCATATTGCAATAAAATATAATTAAAAAGCAAACGACCAACCCTGCCGTTACCATCTTCAAAAGGATGAATACGCTCGAAACGCTGATGAAAATCGGCAGCGATAGCCAGAGGATGTCTTTGGCTTTTTTTATTGGCCCTCCACCAGTTTAAAAGTTTCGCAATCTCCGACCTGACCTGTCCAGCGGGGGTGGTTTTTTTGTTATTAACTATATTGTCGACTTTTTTGTAGCCGGTATTTATGTTTAGATCCGTCACCAATAATTTATGTAAATTTATTATTTGATGCTGATTTAATTCAAAGTGATCGCTCCTTATTACTCCAAAGGCTTCGATTGAATTTCTTACTTCCTTGATTTCGCGCCGTTCAATGGTTTTTTTTAGGTATTTTTTTTTCACTATGGAATTTACTTCGTTTTTGCTTAGCCTGCTGCCCTCGATGGCATTTGATTCAAAAATAAATTGTACCGCGTAGCGCGTCCATAGCTGTTCTTTTCTGAAGTCGGACAGTTTAATCAGCTTATATTTTAGGTCTATTCGCAAATCTTCTATTTTACTTACTTGGACCTTATCAAAAATCTTTTCAAACTCGAATAATTTGCTCAATTTCCCATTTATCAAACTTTTTTCTTTATGGGATAATTCAGTCAGTTTTGTGGTCAGATCATTAGGTATATTTTTACCCAAGTAAACCTGAATTTTTTTATTTTTATTGTCTATTCGTATTTGCTCGCTAAGATAAAAATATGGCTTATTTTGTACAAATTTCTTGTATATTTGAGGCATATTTATTAGGGATATTTTCTTGCCACTTATCCTATCATATAATTCAGGATTCGTCAATTTCAAGTTGAGTTTAATTAGTTTATTGTTGTCGTAGCGGCGGTGTCTATGGTTGATGAGTTGATCTCTGCATTAAGCGCTGGTGTAGTTGATGGTGAGAGGGATTCCTCGGCAAAGCTCGGAATGACAGGTGGTGTGGTCGGCATCGGCGCTTGAATTGCCGAGATCTGATTTTTTTGCAGGAGATCCTGCAATTGTTGCTCATTGACGCAGGTATTGCCGATACAGAGCTCATTGGTAAATAACTTGTTAACTTTCGCGACTCCGCCTTCGATGAGGAGGCCAAGTTTGCGCAGGCTATTTTTTATTGCCAGGGTAAATTTGTCTAGCACCATCTGAAGTGAAAAGTCCGGCATAGTGGCCGCAATACCGGCAACTCCCCCTACCCCCTCTTGGTAAGAGGGGGAGCCGGGCGACCAATGCGGATTTACAAACATCGTGATGGTGCCGGAAGATCCTCCCCCCACCCCCTCCGCTGTGGCAGAGGGGGGTTGCCCCGCCCCTCCTTCAAACGATTGCAATGCGACGCCGATCACGCGTCCAGGCTCCAGCGCTTTGACCGCCACGCCGGGGATGTTTGAGCTGGTGAGCAGATCACCGTGCAAAATCGGACCGTTGGCAGTGGAAACATTTACCGGCACGCGACCGGCCATGGCCACCGGTTTGAAGGATGAGGGGAAAAGACCAAGTTCGGCGCCTTTGATGGCATCGTTTGGCTCATATCCACCGAGGACGAAGCCGGGATTTGCGGAAATCACGCCGATAATTTCATCTGATGAAACCATCGAACATTTCTCAATTACAAATGTCGAAGCGATTTCGGCGCCGACAGTCGCCGAGCACACAACGTCGCCGGCGTTGGGACAGCTATTATTTTGTTCACAGCCCGGTCGAAGCGGAAATGTTTCGGCCAGGTCGAGAGTAGTGGTCCCGGCGATGAACCCGGTGGA
>JBBTSL010000035.1:0-10466 GCA_038064745.1 Patescibacteria group bacterium
AGAAGAACTAGCCGAGCTTGAATCGATATTTGAACATGTCACCAGCGATGTAAACACATGGCTCGCTTCCTAGTATGCTGAACTACGCCGCCGCGCTCTGCTACTTCCCCAAATTTTCCATCGGACGAGGAAATCGCCTGCTGGAAGCCTTCCCAAATCCCGAAGAGATTTGGAAAACTGAAATACACGAACTAATCTCAATCGGAATAGACCCTGAAATCGCCAATGAATTTATGGCTTGGCGTGAGATTGCGCCGGTTGAGAAAATTACGCGGGAACTTATCAAACTTGGAATTAAAACTGTCTCAATCAGTGACCCTGTCTATCCGAAGCTACTTCGTGAAATTTCCGATCCGCCAGCCGTTCTTTTTTATCGAGGCGAATTACCGGACACCAATCTGCCATTACTCAGCGTCGTCGGCACGCGACGTTGCACCGCCTATGGCAAGAAAGTTACCGAGGACATCGTGAAGGAACTAGCTGAAGCCGGCGTTGGTATCGTCAGCGGCCTCGCGTTTGGGATCGACGGCATCGCGCATCATACGGCATTGAAAAACGGCGGCAAAACTTTCGCCGTGCTTGGCTCAGGTGTCGATCGCCCAAATGTTACCCCATCATCACACCAATCGCTCGCTGATGAAATTCTGGCAACCGGCGGAGGAATAATTTCAGAATATCTGCCCGGGTTGAAGCCGACCGCGTATTCATTCCAAGCGCGCAACCGTATCATCGCCGGCCTATCGATGGCGACGCTCGTGACCGAGGCGCCGCTAACATCTGGCGCTCTAATTACCGCTGCGCGCTGCCTAGATTACAACCGAGATGTTCTGGTGATCCCTCATCCTATCAATTCTCTGACTGGCGCCGGCTGTAACTTCTTCCTGAAGAAGGGCGCTCAACTCATCACATCCGCCTCTGACATTCTTGAAATATTACATTTAGAAACTCTGAAAACTCCGAAACGCGAGAGGCCGCTTCCAAAAAATATCACTGAAGAAAAGATCTATGCCGTGATCGCGAACGGTCCGAAGCATATCGACGAAATCATCAAGCTCACGCAAATCTCAGCGAGCAGCCTCACCGGCACCCTGACGATCCTTGAGCTCGAAGCCAAGGTAAAAAACCTCGGCGGAATGACCTATCAATGGGCATAAACGTTGACATCAAGCGAAAATACCTGTATTTTGGATAGGTACATATATATATGAGTAGCCTAATTTTTTTGTCCTAGCCTTATGCGAACATTAGTCATCGTCGAGTCTCCAACGAAAGCCAAAACAATCTCAAAATTTCTTGGCAAGGATTACATAGTTGAATCCTCGTTTGGGCATGTCCGTGATCTGCCGAAGAGTCATATGGGGGTGGATATTGAAGGCGGCACCTTCGCGCCGGCTTACGAAATCCCAGATAGCAAAAAGAAACGAGTGACTGAGTTGCGCAAGCTAGCCAAGTCATCCGACGACATCCTGTTCGCGTCCGACGAGGATCGCGAAGGAGAGGCTATCTCCTGGCATCTGGCCGAACTCCTGAAAATTGATCCGAGCAAAGTTAAGCGTCTGGTTTTCCATGAAATTACCAAGACCGCCATCGAACATGCCATAAAAAATCCGCGCGAATTAAATATGAATTTAGTGGATGCCCAGCAGGCGAGGCGCGTGCTCGATCGTCTGGTCGGCTACGAGCTGTCCCCGCTCCTCTGGAAAAAGGTTCGCTACGGTTTGTCGGCCGGACGCGTACAATCCGTCGCGGTCGATCTGATAGTCGGTCGTGAGCTGGAGCGCGCCAGATTTAAATCAAGCGCCTACTTCGATCTGACGGCGAAATTGGAGACAGGCAAAGACAGCTTCACCGCCCGTCTGCTGAAATATGAAGAAAAAATAATTCCGGCGGGGAAAGACTTCGACGAAAATACCGGCAAAATTAAGAAACCTGAAAATTTTGCCTTGCTAAATGAGGAGGCTGCTACTTTGCTCGCCAAGAAACTTCTAATCGCGAAACCTTGGCTCGTATCTGAGATTTCAGAAACTCCATACCAGGCGCATCCTTATCCTCCATTTATTACCTCCACTCTACAGCAGGAAGCCAGCCGCAAATATGGCTGGGCGGCGCGCCAAACCATGAGGACCGCTCAATCACTATATGAGAACGGCTACATCACCTACATGCGCACTGACTCGGTAAATCTGTCCGATCAAGCAATCTCAGCTGCGCGCCAAGCGGCCCGAGAATTTGGCGACGAATATTTGTCCGCGTCCCCGAAAATATTTATCAGTAAATCAAAACTGGCGCAGGAGGCGCACGAAGCGATCCGTCCGGCCGGAAGCCAATTCAAGCATCCCTCCGATGTCGCGAGAGAAGTCAGCAGCGAAGAGGCGAAACTATACGATATGATTTGGAAGCGCACCGTCGCCTGCCAGATGAAGAATGCGGAGATGATCACCATGTCCGTGAAAATTAATATTGAAAAGGCCGTATTCGAATCCAAAGGAAAGCGGATTAAATTTGCCGGCTTCATGCGCGCTTACGTGGAAGGATCTGATGATCCGGAAGCGGAACTCGAAAACCAAGAAATTCACCTGCCAAATTTAAAGGAGAAACAGGAAGTCAAAGCCTTGGCGGTAGATAAGGAAGGCCACGCGACTCAGCCGCCGGCACGATATACCGAAGCCAGCCTGATAAAAAAGCTTGAAGCCGAAGGAGTCGGTCGCCCCTCCACCTACGCGACCATCCTCGACACCATCACCGAGCGTGAATATGCCGTGAAGCTTGGTCAGGCCCTGGTCCCGACTTATACTGCAATGATTACCGACCACTACCTGAAGAAATATTTTTCCAAATTGGTTGATGTGCATTTCACTTCTAAAATGGAGGATGATCTGGATATGATCGCTGAAGGCAACGAAAAATGGATCCCTTATATAAAAAACTTCTACCAGGGCGGCGAAGACAGCTTCCATACCAAGGTGAGGCACGCCTCCGAGGCTGAGGGCTATCCAACTCTGGAAATCGGAGAAGATGCAGCAACAAAAAAACCGTTAGTAATAAAAAGCGGGAAGTATGGCCCCTACATTCAACGAGGCGAGGGCGGAGAAAATAATACCGCCTCGATTCCGGATAACATACCGCCGGCAGAATTAAATTTAGAAAAGGCGCTCATGCTGCTAAGCCAACCACAGGGCCCACAGGTCATAATCAAAGATCCGGAAACCGGCAAAGAAATTACTCGACGCACAGGACGCTATGGGCCGTATATGCAACTTGGTGAAGACGAGCCCGCCGCCGCCCCACCTACGCCAAGGGCTTCTGGCGGGCGCAGCAAGACTACGGCGGGCAAGGAAAAAAAGGCCAAAAAAGTCGCTTTGACCTATGGGCCAAAACATTTGCCTATCAGTAAAACATTTAATCTTGATACTATCACACCAGAGCTTGCGATTCGAATCGCTCACTTTCCATTAGTTATCGGGGAAAGCAAGGGCGAAAAAATTATCGCCAGTGTCGGCAAATTCGGGCCATACCTCAAAAAGGGAGACGACTTCCGATCGATTCCGAAAGAGAAAGATATTTTGACTATCACGCTCGCCGAGGCGGAAGAAATATATGCCGAGGAGAAGAAAAGCCGCCGTAAAAAATCAACCGTCCTTAGAGAATTTGGCGCTGACCCGGAGACCGGCAAACCGGTGCAGGCGCTAGAGGGTCCATACGGCCCATACGTCTCCAACGGCACGAGAAACTTCGGCTCTATTCCGAAAGATACCAAGCTGGAAGAGATAACGCTGGCGCAGGCACTGGAATTGTTAAAGCAAAAAAAGGGAAAAAAGAAGGCCAAGAAAAATTAATAATTATGTCGCGAACGATCGAATTCCCAAAATCGCTCAGCATCGATGATATCATTGCGGGACTGAGGCAATATGCGCCGGCCAGCGAGCTGGCTATTGTTTTACGCGCATTCGAAGTGGCGAACAAAGCGCACCACGGCCAACTCAGAAAATCCGGCGAACCATACATCACTCACCCCCTCGCCGCGGCGTACCTACTGACTACTATGCGGATCAATGCTTCTATCGTCGCGGCGGCGCTTCTACACGATGTCCCCGAGGATACCAGCGTGACTATCGAGGAGATCGAGCGCAACTTCGGCCCCGACATCGCGGGGATGATTCGCGGAATCACCAAGCTTGGCAAATTAAAGTACCGCGGAGCGCAGAGATATATCGAAAATCTTCGGAAGATGTTCGTTGCCATGGCCGAGGACGTCCGCGTTATGATTATCAAGTTCGCGGATCGCATACACAATCTGAGTACCCTTGGCGAACTCGAGGAAAAGAAGCGTAATCGAATCGCGCTTGAAAGCATCGAGATCTACGCGCCCATCGCTCATCGACTTGGTATGGGAGAATTCAAGGCCCTGCTCGAGGATCTGGCCTTCCCTTTCGCCTACCCAAAGGAATATGATCGCACCAAAAAAATTCGTGACAAAATTTTTGGCGAAGGAGAAACATACATCGAGCGGGTCCTCGATGAATTACGTAAAGAATTAAATGCAGCTGATGTCAAATTCATCGACGCCTACGGACGCAAAAAACAGCTATACAGTTTTTACCAAAAATTAATAAAAAAAAATTGGGAGACGGAGAAGATTTACGACATCGTCGCTCTGCGTATCATAGTCGAGGACGTTGCCGATTGCTACGCGACGCTCGGAGTTATCCATAAACTGTGGCGTCCGGCCAAGGGGCGCATCAAAGACTACATCGCTCAGCCGAAGCCAAATGGCTACTCGTCACTTCACACGACCGTGTTCGGCGTGGACGGTAAAATGATTGAATTCCAAATTCGAACCAGACAGATGAGCTACGAAGCCGAGTTCGGTGTCGCGGCGCACTGGCTCTATGATGAGAAAGGTGTCCAGCTCCCATCCAAGGATGTTGTCTGGGCAAAACAATTGGCAGAAATTCAAAAAGAAATCCTGCACAATATGGCTGACCTTGAAACACTCAAAGTAGATTTTTTTCGCAATCGAATTTTTACTTTTACCCCGAAGGGCGACGTGATTGACCTGCCGGAGGAGGCGACGCCCGTCGATTTCGCATACGCCGTGCACTCGGATATCGGCAATCACTGCGCCGGCGCGAGAGTCAATGACAATATGGTAAGCCTTGATACTCCCCTCCTCAGCGGAGACATCGTGGAAATTATCGTCGACAAAAAACGAAAAAATCCGAGCGCCGACTGGCTCAAAACCGTCAAAA
This sequence comes from Patescibacteria group bacterium, assembly GCA_038064745.1. Classification (GTDB taxonomy): domain Bacteria; phylum Patescibacteriota; class Patescibacteriia; order Magasanikbacterales; family GWA2-37-8; genus JAKANM01. Next base: position 5,250 of record JBBTSL010000035.1, read on the forward strand.
CTCACCAGGCGCGGTCACAAATAAAAAATAAGGTTGGTTCCAACAAGATCAACATGTTCGTCAGTATGATACTTCCGAAAAAAAAAGGCTAATCCAAAATTTTCCGGACAATGTCCTCCAACTCGTCCTTGGAAAAAAAATGTATAGTAATAGCGCCGACTTCACCTTTCTTGGACACTGAAACCTTGGTGCCTAATTTGCCGCGCAATTCCTCCTCGATATAGACGACGTTCGGATCATGGCGGATTGTTCCACTTTTTCTTTCACGAACCTTCCGCTCGAGATCACGCACGGTAATCTTATCTCCCAGCATTGACTGCAACATTTCCAGCTGACTTTTCTGGTCATCGATACCGAGCAAAGCCCGAGCCTGACCGGTGGAAATTTTACCGTCAATCAGGGCCCGCTGCGCCTCCTCGGGGAGCGTCAGTAGACGGATTGTATTGGCAATTGCCGAACGGCTTTTACCGACTTTCGCCGCCACTTCCTCCTGAGTAAGACCGAACTCCTCCGTAAGTCTCTGGTAAGCAAAAGCTTCTTCAAGCGAATTAAGTTCCGAACGTTGAATGTTTTCAATTAACGCCACTTCCAATTTTTGTTCATCTTTAAACTCCTTAACCAGAGCGGGAATCGTCGGCAAATTCAATAATTTTGACGCCCGATAACGACGTTCACCGGCAATCAACAAATACCCGCCATCGGATTTCTCTGAAACTAAGATCGGCTGAAGCACTCCGTGTTCTCGGATAGATTCCGCCAACTCCTTCAACTCCGCTTCATTAAAATTCCGTCGCGGTTGCTCTGGATTTGGAGTAATCTCCGCGAGCGGTATAAGCCAGACGCGCTCTCCGCCGGACGCAGTATTGTCGCCGGTACTAAAAATTTGTTTTTTGCGGCCAGTAGTGGGGCTTAATATCGCCCCAAGGCCTCTTCCCATGGACATATTGGTTTATTTATTTTTCTCAAAATAATCTAAGACCTCGCGCGCGAGCCTCTCATATGCTTTCGCGCCCTTACCGTTCGGCTCGTAGTGTAGGATGCTTTGGCCAAAACTCGGCGCCTCGGCCAGGCGAACTGAGCGTGGAATTACAGAACGAAAAATATTATTTGGAAAAAATTTATACAGCTCATGCATCACCTCGTCGGACAAACGGTTCCGGCTGTCATACATCGTGAGGATAGCGCCGAGCACCTGAAGCTCCGGCTTTATATTCTCCCGAACCATATCGATAGTGCGAAGCAGCTGGCCGAGCCCCTCCAGAGCGTAGTATTCGGCTTGGACTGGAATAAGAATTTTGTCAGCGGCCACTAAGCCGTTCAGGGTTAGGAGCCCGAGCGAAGGCGGAGAGTCAATAATGATGTAATCGTAAGCATGTTTTACCTCGCTCAAAATGTCCGACAATTTCATTTCGCGACCCTCAACATTTACCAATTCGACATTTGCACCAGCGAGATCCGGCGTCGATGGAACAACCCGGAGACCGGCATGAGCGGTATTGATCACAGTGTCATGCAGGCGGTGTTCGTTCATCAGTGCGCCATACAGGCCCTTCTCAATTTGCTGATTCTTTATTCCAAGCCCGGAGGTGGCATTACCCTGCGGATCAAGATCAACTAATAATACAAACTTCCCGGTCTCAGCCAGAGCCGCCGCCAGATTCAAAGCCGTGGTTGTCTTACCCACGCCGCCTTTCTGATTTACGACCGAAATTGTTACTGACATAATTTTATCTTATCCTAGACCTTTCATAGTTTAACACATAATTTAATGATTGACAAAAGTGACGATTATCGGTAATATTACCCTAATTTTCAGCCCAGATGGCGGAATTGGTACCCTGCACCACGCAGGGTGCAGGGCCATGAACCCAGCGTGGTTCATGGTACACACAAAAAATGCCCAGATGGTGGAACTGGTAGACACACGGGACTCAAAATCCCGCGACTTCGGTCATGAGAGTTCGATTCTCTCTCTGGGCACACATAGAAAGCTACCTTCATATGATCATGTATTCAGTGCTTTTAATTGGTACAGCCGTTATTTCGATCGCGCTGTATTTATCAAATTCGGAGATTCTGTCGGCCATTCTTTGGATATCTTTGGCCGGCCTATTCTACGCCCATCTCGAACCATATTTCCTGAAAATAAATAAAATAAATTTCAAAATATCCGGAATAAAAATGCCGGTAAAAATAGTTTTCATCGCTGACCTTCAAATCAGAAAGCCAAAAGGCGCCGGATTCCTTCGTCGAGTTATTAAACAAATTATAAATCTTAAACCGGATCTGGTTTTAATTGGCGGAGATTTAATTTCCAACGAAGGCGCTACAACAAATAGCGAAATCGTCGCTCTCGCCGAGTTAGCAAAATTGGCGGATAAATTTCCAGCCTGCGCCGTACTGGGAAACCATGAATATGGACTCGATTACGATGAGAAAAAAAAAGCGCCAAGAAGTCTTTTTGGCGATCGCCATACTGAGGTCGAAGAAGCGCTAAAAAATATCAAAGTAAAGCTACTCAAAAATACACTAATCGGTTTCACTCTAAATAATCAGTACCTGGAGCTGTTCGGCACGGACGATCTGTGGGGAGGAGTCACTGATTGGGGAAATCTGCGATCAGAAAAAAAAGAAGCGCCACTTCTGGTGCTCTCTCATAATCCGGATGCTATCCGGACATACCCGAATGATTTAAAAAGGCCAATCTTGTTCCTCTCCGGCCACACTCACGGCGGCCAAATACGCCTGCCATTTATTGGACCATTAGGAAACGCCAAGCTGAAGCTCGGCAAAAAATTCTATCAAGGATATTTTGTGTTGAACAATATTCCACTTTTCATCACGCACGGCCTAGGAGAATCAATGTTCGCGATGCGCTTATTATCGCCGCCTGAAATTGTCGAAATAACTTTACTTCCGGAGAATAACTAAGGCGTTAACCGCCCGATTGTACGTGCAAAAGGAATAGTTTCACGTACATGCTCTACGCCGGTGATCCAACGAACAACTCGCTCAAGTCCTATTCCAAATCCGGAATGCGGCACCGAGCCATAGCGGCGAGTATCTAAATACCATTCATAATCAGCCTGATTTAAGCCCTCAGTCTTCATCCGATTGATTAGAATATCAACATTTTCCTCACGCTGGCTTCCACCAATAATCTCTCCCCCACCATCGGTCGCGATCAGATCATCATTAAGCGCCAATTTATTTTCTGCGTCAAGTTTCATATAGAACGGCTTGATCTCTTTCGGCCACTTCTCGATGAAGACCGGCACGACGCTATCCTTGGTCAGAAGTCCCTCATCGTCATTGCCGAGATCCTCGCCGTATTTGATGTCTGAGCCGAGCTCATTTAATTTTTTCACCGCCTCATCATAAGTATAGCGGGTAAAGGGAGCGTCGGCCTTCCTCAATTTCTCAACGTCGCGCTCGAGCAGAGTTAACTCGTCCAAACAATTTTTCAGCACATAGCGGACGATGTGCCTCACCAGTCCTTCCTGAAGTTTCAAATTTTCATCATGCTCAACAAAGGCCGCCTCCGCGTCCATCATCCAAAATTCCGTGAGGTGGCGCTTGGTCTTGCTCTTCTCGGCGCGGAAAACCGGCCCGAAATCATAACATCGCCCGACGGATGCGATCGCCGCTTCGATATAAAGCTGACCGGACTGAGAGAGATAGGCCGAGCCGAGATCAAAATATGGAACTTTAAATAATGTGGTCGTGCCCTCACAGGCGTTCGGAGTCAGAACCGGGGAATCAACCTTGATGAAATTCTGCTGATGAAGATACTCATTGATAGCAGTGATCACTGCATCACGAATACGGAGAATCGCCCACTGACTTTTGCTTCGAAGCCAGAGGTGGCGATTGTCCATGAGAAAGTCCGGTCCATGTTCCTTCTTCGCGATCGGAAAATCCTCTGCGCGCTGAATAATCCTGATATCAGCTACCTGAAGTTCGAAAACATTTTCACGTTTCGGATGTTTCGCAACCTTCCCAACCAGCTCAACCGATGATTCCTGGGTCGCTTTTTCAGCAGAATCCCAAGCTGAAGCGCTAAGGGAGTTCTTCGTGGCCACGGCCTGCGTAAAACCGGAACCGTCCCTAATTTCGAGGAATGAGATTGGTCCGGAAGAGCGACGGTTGTGCACCCAACCTCGAATTTGCACTTCCTGTCCGACAAAATCTTTGAATTGACTAATGTAGATATACATATAATATAATTAACTACTAACTGTCATCCTGACGTCACAGGAAGGATCCCTGGCTCACCGTTGTTATCCAATGTGCCAGAGATTCTTCACTTCGTTCAGAATGACAATTGATTATTTCAGCTAATTGTACAGCCTTTTCATGAAATTAGCAATATCAGACACCTTTCGATTTAAATGATACTCGGCGTAAGGAATTAACGAGGAATCGGCGCTTTTATCGGCTGGCGGAGCAAAGCCAAGCGCGCCAAGAAAGTTACTAAGAAAATCGTAGGCGATCAAATTATTTACGGCAGCACTCGTATCAACTTTCTTCAAGAGCTCATATAGCAAATTAAAAATTTTTTCATCCTTTTCTCCCGGCTGTGTTACTTCGTCCACAAGATTTAAACAGTATGAGCCGATTAATAGTTTCCGAAGATCGGCGCGCAAACTTGGGAAGGTTTTTATCGCCTGAGCCCTCGTCACATAAGTAAGACCTCGCCCCCGAGCAAGCTCAATTTCTAAAAGCGCAAACGGCTCCAGGGCAGGAGCGTTTCGGGCAGTTATTTTTTTGATGCCGCGGGCGACTGTTTCTATTCTTCCACTCTCCTTGGTATAGAAACTAATCTGCTGATCACGCTCGCGAAAATCACGACGGGAAAGTGTGATGGCGAGCATATTACTTTTTTTTGCTCTGAAGAAAACTTTCCAAAATTATCATCGCCGATCTCTCGTCCCTGCTTACCCCTTCTCCGGTAGCATCAGCCGCGTAGGAGGAGAAACGTTCATCAAAAAATTGCACTGGGACACCGGTATGTTTCTGCAACTCAAAAACAAACTTTTTTACCCTCTCCGTATTGGCATTTTCTTTACCGTTGAGTCCAAGCGGAAAACCGACAATAATTTTATCGACTTTCTCTTTCGCCAATATCGCCGCCAGCTCTCTGATCTTTTCTTTTAGACTTGGCTTTTCAACAAAACCAAACGGCAAAATCACGCCAAGGCTAGTGTCAGTCCAGGC
>JBBTSL010000036.1:0-2063 GCA_038064745.1 Patescibacteria group bacterium
CCCCATCGGCCGATACCAAATCCTAGCCACAAACTCACGCCCATAATATCCAAATACGGCAGAAATTCCTTGGCAGAGAAACGGCGTATTCTGACAAACAAATACAAAGCGCAAAGGGCGCCAAAAAATCCGCCCGTGGATGATAGGCCACCGTGCCAGAATTTCACGATCTCGCTCGGATACTGGACGTAGTATTCCAGATTATAGAAAACTACATGGAAAACCCGCGCGAAGAAAAAGGCGCTGATCAGGATATAGATCGCGGCGTCAAGCAGAACATCCTCCGACAATACATACTTCCTCGCCAGGCGTGTCATTAGAAACGTACCGGCGATGATCCCGCCGGCCACAAACAACCCCCAGACCTGGATCGTGAATATGCCGACCTGAAAATAATTCAGCTGAAAAAATGGAATCATGTCTCACTTCTTAATTTGTTGAATTACTTCCTCCGGCTTATCGACAATCCTGAGCAGTAGCTCGTCCGGAGCCGAGATCGTCTTGAAATTTATATTAAGACTGTGAATTATATCGACGAGCGGCTTCCAATACTCAGCTCCATATAGCAGGATCGGGACTAATTCCATCTTTTTTGTTTCCTGAAGAGTCAGCAGCTCAAACAGCTGATGCAATGTCCCAAATCCGCCGGGGAAAAATACAAACGCTTCAGACGGCGCGGTAATGATCAGCTTGCGGATAAACGGGAAAAAGAACTCCTTGGACTGAGTAACGAAATTATTGATACGCTCGCGGCCATGGTACTTCATCGTGATGCCGACACTGCGCGCGCCAACTTCGAACGCGCCCTTATTGGCCGCTTCCATGATGCCGGGGCCGCCGCCGGTGATGATCGTATGATTATTTGCGCCGAGCAACTTGCCGACCTCATAAGCGGAATTGTAATATTTGGAGCCGGGCAGACAGCTCTTGGTGCCGAGCATCGTCACATCATGTTCAAGCGTTGTGAGGAATTCGAATCCCTCCACCAGCTCAGCCATAATCCGGAAAATACGCCAATCAGTCGTGCCTTCCTGGCAGAGCGGGTTGCCCGGGTCGCCATCGCAAACATTCGGCCGATCAGGCACATCTTTGATAAATTTGAACGCTTCCTCGGCTGACTCGACAATATGCCAATTTTCCATCTCATCGCTCGAAATGGAATGCACCTCATCCATAGCGTTGGTACGAAGGAAATTTACGATCGGCTCCCAGAATTCCTTGCCAACCAACACGACCGGCGCTTTATCCATGAAGCCAAGCTCCATATAATCCACCACCTCGAAGAATTCATCGAGTGTCCCGTAGCCGCCGGGGAAAAATACGAAGGCGTTGCCTGATGACGTCAGCATGACCTTGCGCGTGAAGAAATAATAAAAACCGACCGCCTTCTTCACATATGCATTGATCCGCTGTTCCATCGGCAACTGAATATTGAGCCCAACTGATTCGCCACCAACCTCGAAGGCGCCCTTATTGGCCGCCTCCATGATGCCGGGGCCGCCGCCGGTAACGGTCGTGAAGCCGTTCTTGCCAAGCAACCGCCCGAGATCCTCGGCAACTTTATAATATTTATTATTACCCGGAAGCCGCGCTGAGCCGAAGATAATAACTTCCTTCGTAAGCTCGCTGAGGAATTGATACCCCTCGACCATCTCAGTCACGACCCGAAAAATTCTCCAACTGTCGCGAAAATTTACGACCGCACCGGCAGTCGCAAAATGTTTCGGAACTGATAACGGATTGCCGACTTCAAGGGCGCCGGTTGAATTTTTATTCGGAGTTGAATTTGGCATATTGAAAAAATTTAGATTGTGATTAGCTGGCCGATTTGCATTACCCGACCCTCAGCGAGTCGAGGCCCGATCACCTGGACGCCGATGGGCAGATTATTTTTCGATAATCCGGCCGGCACGGTAATGGCCGGCATACCAGAGAGCGAAGCTGGAATCTCCATAACGTCGGCCAAATACATTGCCAATGTATCGCTGCTTTTCTCACCAATCGCGAAAGCCGTAAATGGGGAGGTCGGCGTAATCAACGCGTCAGCTTTTTTAAATACTTCA
>JBBTSL010000037.1:0-1830 GCA_038064745.1 Patescibacteria group bacterium
TAGCGCGCGTCGTTCGGGACGACGAGGCCGTGGGTTCAAGTCCCACTAGCCCGACAATGAGCAAGCTTGTCAAATTTATTTCCGATAACAAAGCCTTCGTCGCAATCTCGGCGGTTTTTTTTGTTATTTATTCTTTACTATCGCTGGTTAACCATTATAACTTTCGAACTAGCACCCTTGATCTCGGTATATACAACCGGGCAATCTTTCGTTACGCCCATTTTCAATCTGCTACCGACGACATCATCTATAGCTCTCTAAACAGGCAAGGCGACCACTTCGAAATTACCATGATCCTGTCCGCGCCCCTATACTACATATTCGGCTCATACTCCCTCCTAGTCTTCCAAATTCTGATGGCTATGTTTGGAGCAACAGGTATTTATGTTTACCTAAATGAGAAAACCAGTGACCGCTGGCTATCGATGGGAGGAGCGGTGATTTTTTATTCTTTTTATGGATTATTCGCGGGTATCCTTTTCGATTACCACAACAACCTGACCGGCATAATGTTCCTGCCCTGGATACTACTCGCCATTGCGAAAAATAGTAAAAAATACTACTACCTACTCCTCGCTCTGATGATATTGTCGAAGGAGCCGTTCGCCTTACTCGCCGTATTTCTCGGGGCATACGTCGCCTTGTTTGAAAATAAAGAATGGAGAAAACACGGCCTCATCACCGTCCTCATCGGAGCTCTATCATTCAAATTTATCTTGTCGGTAATCATCCCCTACTTCAGTAATTATCAGCCTTACGGGCACTGGGTATATGGGCAGATTGGCGAGGGGCCGATGGATGCTATAAAGAACCTTACTCTGCATCCGCTAAACGCCCTAAAAATAATATTTAATAATCAGATTAAACTAAATAGTCTGGCGCTACTGGGTGTCTCCGGCGGAATAATCGCTATATTTAATCCTTTGGCGGCGATATTATTTGCGCCGCTTCTGGCCACGAAATATTTTTCATCAGCAGTCAATCATTGGACGTATTATTTTCAGTACAATGTGGAGTTCGGACCAATCATGGCGATCAGCCTAGTGCTCGTCCTAAAAAAACTGCCAAAAAAATTACAATATATAATTTTATCGCTTTTTATCATTTTAAATTTACTAATCAGCTTTACCGCCCCATTCAATGACTGGAAGCGAGTCACCGATATATTTACCTATAATTTTTATTTCGATTCTCGCGCCAATGACATGCGAACTGCCATAAAGCAAATACCGGCCAATGCTTCGGTGAGCGCCGAGAATAATTTTGTTCCGCATTTGATTAATCGAGAAAAAATTTATCTGTTTCCAAGGGGAATTGCAGAATCCGAATATGTAATATTAAATGTCCACCCCGCCTACTCGCAAATAATCAATGAACTAAAAAGTTATGGCGGTTTCCAGCTATTTTATAAAATTAATAACGTGGAGATCTATAAAAAAGAAACTGCGGAAGTACGATGAACGTCCTTCCGCAGGTTTTGTCTTACCCCCCAGACCGCCTGTTTACTACAGACTACTGTCTTGAGCATCAACCATCAGGTGGATGTTGTGCTCCCTGCAGATTCGCTTGCACGTCTCCCAATAGGCCTTCACCTCTTCTCTGTTTTCCGCGCTCAGGGCTGGTTGTTTTTCGTAGCCGGCCGCCTCGAGAAGCTGCTTTACCAGCTCCCTGTCTTCCTCCTTCAGAAAGGGAAGACATCCTTCATCAATCGTCGTTGCCATACGACCTCCCTCGGTATTGATGAGCCATCGGCGGAATTGCCAATGGTGATTGAACGCCTAACAAACTTTATACCCAAAAAAAGCCGGTGTCAACGGTTATATAGTAGCG
>JBBTSL010000038.1:0-8309 GCA_038064745.1 Patescibacteria group bacterium
AACTCCCCCTTGGAAAGGGGGAGGAGCGAAAAATAAAAAATCGCCGAAATTAATCGACGATTTTTTGTTTAGCGAAGTACTATTTCAAAGTCACCTTTCCACCAGCCTCCTCCATCTTCTTCTTCATTACATCCGCTTCATCTTTCTTCACGCCTTCTTTGATAACCTTTGGAGCGGCGTCAACGAGAGCTTTGGCATCAGCGAGACCGAGGCCGGTGATTTCTTTCACGGCTTTGATAACGTTAATTTTGTTTGGGCCAACTTCGGTGAGTTCGACGTTGAACTCAGTCTTCTCTTCAGCGGCGGCGGTAGCTCCGGCGCCAGCTCCGGCGGCCATCATCATGGCTGGGGCGGCGGCGCTCACGCCGAATTTCTCTTCCATCGCCTTTACAAGCTCAGCGAGCTCAAGGACGGACAACTGTTCTACCTGGGTGATGATTGTTTGTAATTTTTCGTTCATATAATATGGGATTAATTAAGCGATTTTTTCTTTACGGGCGTTTAAGACATTGAACAAAGATCGGACGATGCTGGCGTTCACATTAACGAAGCCACTGATCGGCGCGTTGAGTGAGCGGACCATCATTGAGAGCAATTCCTGTTTGCCTGGGAGAGCCGATAAACTCTTGACCATGTTGGCATCGATGAATTTGCCTTCGAGCATGCCGCCAAAAATTTTCACTACTTCATTCTTCTTGGCAAAGGTCGCGACTACTTTGGCAGGTGAAACTTCGTCACTGCCGGTGAAAGTCGCGAGACCGCCGTCAAATGAAGTGGTGTCGGTGGAGAGCCCTATTGATTCGAGAGCGCGTCTGACGAGAGTCTTCTTCGCTACGAGGACCGATACTCCTTCTTTGCGAGCTGCCCTTCGGAGCTCGTCTGACTTGGCAACCGTGAGACCCTGAAAGTTGGCGAAAACGGCGCTTTTGGCGCCCTTGAGGCCGCTTGTGAGGGCTTCGACAGTTACTTGTTTCTGCTGTTTTGATTTTGGCATATTAAACAAAAAATGGCTTTTCAGCCATAGCACATACGCAAGTCGACCAATTAAAATCCCCGATAAACTCGTGAATTTGTCTTGCCTCGGTAGCATTATTAACCCCTTTCGGAGCGCTACTGTCTATGGTTGATATGAGGATACCAGATGATTGGCCGACTGTCAAGCGCGGGGAGATTTTCTCAAAGTTATCTTAATCAACTCAAAAATCGCTATCAAACCCCAGACGAACTGTAGCCCAAGCGCCGGCCATGCCCTCTGATAGAGCACATTCACCCCGATAAACATCGCCCCGAACAGATTCACTACCTGATAAGCGCGACTCTTGCTTTTTATTTTTCCTTGCTCGTTCAAAAAAAACGCCGTAACAATCAAAATCGTCCCGATCCAGCCGATGATTTGAATTACGATATTTGTCATATATTTTCTCAAGTTGCCATTTAGAGATTTTTATAATCATAACATATTAAAGAATTTAAAAAAAGTCAGAGCCCCGGCGTATACACACGGGGCTCTTTGATTCGCTGAAGTCAACGACGCATTTACGCGCCGGATCAGCGGGATTGCTCTAGTCCACCATCGGTTCCTCAGGTGGCGGCGGGCGACGCGGCAGCGACTTGTTGAAGTGGCCCGCTCTCTCGGCCGCACGGAACACCGCGGCGCCCACGGACAGGAACACGAGGAAAAACAACACGTTGACGCCGACGAAGAGGGCACCCATCTCCGGATTCTTCACGGCCATCCAACCGAAGTAGCTGGCCACGAACAACGGCAGCGAAATCATCACCATCGAAATGAACGTTCTCATATTTCCCCTCCTTTAGGGGTTCGTCCTGATGAAATTCAGGAACGTAGAAGTATACCGCAAAACCCGGGGTTTGTCAAGACCAGGAACGTGATTTTATGCTAAAATTAGCAAAAAAGAGCGCCACTTGGCGCCCTAAATGTTATTCGAAAATTTCGATTCAATTATAGTCCTCGCTCCTCAATATGTGCCTTCAACCTGCCCTCTTCTTCCGCTCTCAATTTTTCAAAAAGTCCTTTTTCTTCCAAAGTCTTTTGTAATTCAATTGATTTCTCTTCCAATTCTTTTTCCAGATTGCCGGCTTCTTTTTTTAAGGTTTTCAAATCTCCGCGCATTTCTGGCAATTCATCAATCATGCGCTTTTTCTCCTGAATGCTATTCATTGAATTATATCGACCGCTCCCTGCAAGCATTGACCCTGCATTGTCCAGCAAAATAGCAATAAGATCAGGGATCATTTTTGTTTTCAATCTACCTGCCACGCCACCGGTTTTTTCTTCCACATATTTTACACGGGATGATTCCCCATCTTTTTTCCTTTTCACGTCGATATATTTATTTCTGAGTTCTACCAATGATTCGATCATTTCTTTTAATTCCGGATCCTTCATGACTTCTTCAAATACTCCTCCCTCATTTTCCTGACTTTCCAATGGTGAAAAAGCTCCCTCAGGAACCCGTCCCATTTCACCTCTTCCAAACATACAAATAAAATTAATTATTTTAAATTATTTCTTACTTTTTTCCACCATCCAAATGACATCTCCATCCTGATCATTGAATTGAGTAAGATATTTACTTCCTTTTTCTCTAAGTTCACAATCCTTCAAAATTTTTACACCGCGATTTTTTAAAATATCGGTGGCTTTTCGGCAATCATTCACCACAAATCCGAGGCCGCCCGACCCGACCGGATCTCCTTTAAATTGCTTCTTAAGCGCCAACTCCATGCCATTTTCCGTTTTCAATTCTGCCCATTCAGATGTTTCATACTCAATCTTAAACCCTAATTTTTCACTATAAAATTTAACAGATCGATGTACGTTTTTTACATTAATCATGTAGTGAGTGAGGTGGTTTACCATAAAATATTTAATTTTTAGATTCATTTTCAGGCATATTTGTGCCAAACTCATCCGACGATTTCTCCGCATTTTTATTGACATCACCAGCCCAGTCCGTCAATTCCTTCTTAAGCTCGTCCAGCTCGTCAATGGAAAAATATTTTCTTGCATGCTTATCCTGTGCTTCAAATTCATGTTGCAAGCAAATTGCCTTTAGCGGATCGTCGCCGAGATCAACGGTAACCCGAACGAATGGGTAATACCCATTTCTAGCCAAGACCTCATTTTGTTTGATCTGAATCAAATCTTCAGGAGCATCTTTTACATTAAATTGTGTTTCTAATTTATGACTTTTTTTAAGTTCTTTAACTACCAAAGCGCGCACCTCGTTTAAAATTCGTTTAAGCTTTTCTCTATTACTCTCCCCCTCATAACCATGTATATGTTCTGGCATATATTTATATCTAAGATTTATATAAAAACAGTAACACAAACGACCCCCAAAGTAAATGTAAGCCTAGCTTATCACCGTCCCCACAATTTCTCTCCCCTCAATCGCCTTCTCTACCTCTATCAAATCAGTCCCCTTCGCGAACAAAACCTTCAACCCGATCTTCTCCCCCTCTTTGCTCGCAATCGGATCAAAAGGAACGTTGGCGCCGGGAATCCATTCGTCTCCCACAATTTTTCTAATTTCTTTCCAGGAAACTTTCTCTAGTTTTTTAGCTTTTGGATTTTTATTCGGATCAGAATCGTAGATATGACTGACGTTCGAAAGATTGATGACAGTATTGCCGCCATATAATTCCGCGAACTTCACAGCATCGAAATCGGTTGAGCAGCCAGGCTTCCAGCCGCTAACAATCAGGACCGGCTCGGTCCAATCCAATTTCTCAGTATAATCCCGCCCAACGATCGGATGAGCGTAGCCGCGAAGAATCGTTCGCATAAAGTGGGCGTTGAGACGTGTAGCGTGGATCCCCATCCAATCCACATCCTCCGGCTGGAGAGTGCCGATTTCCTTGGCGGCCGCCTGATAGGTTCGGGCTGTCTGTCCCCCACCACAGACGATTATGAAGCGATAGCCGTCCTTCACTTCCTTGATAATCAATTCACGAAACTCTTTCAAAAATTCTATATCAAATCCGGTTGGTGGGATGATGATCGAACCTCCGAGTGATAGGACAATTAACTTATTCATATAAAATTTAATTAGTTATTCACCCCTCTCCTCCAATGAGAGGGCAGGGTGAGGTCCTGCGGTTCGTTGGACACCTATGAATAAAGTTTGCGGTGGCCACCAGACCTCATCCTCGCCTTCTCCATAAAGGAGAAGGAAACTCAATTCACCCCTCTCCTCCAAGGAGAGGGCAGGGTGAGGTCCCGTCGCTCAAACGCGACAAATTATGATAAATATGAGACAATACCCCATCAAGATTATCAAAAATATCTACATTATTAAACCTCATTATATTAAAACCATTTTCTCTTAACCAACTTTCTCTCGTCGCATCTTTTTCCACTTGTCCATCAAGAGCAAAATGAACATCACCATCTATTTCTATTACTGTTTTTGTTTCGGCGTGATAAAAATCGACAATATATTTACCAATTCCATGTTGCCTCCTAAATTTTAATCCCCCACAACGCCTATTATTTAAATGCGGCCATAAAAATTTTTCTGCCTTAGTTGGCTCTTTTCGCAATTTCCTGCGAAAATCGATATTATCTCTATAGCTGAATCTTCTGGTGTTTGACATATTGACGACTGGACCTCATCCTAACCTTCTCCTTAAAGGAGAAGGAAACGAAAAAAATACTCTAAAACGGCTTTTTAAAAAAACTTACATTCTTGCGACTTAATTTAGTATGAGCGGAATTCTGCTTAAACATTTCCGGTCTGGTCGCAAGCCAACGACTCGGCGTGCGATAGCCGACTTTCCCTTTCTGCGCTCGGTTCGAGGAGTAGTTTTTCACCCTATTTTTTAAGCAAAATATGAGTTAGCCAGCTGACGACTGAGAGACAAAGCGCGCCCCAGAAAGCGGCGGCAAAATCAGCCACGGAGAACCCCTTCACCACCGTCGATACAAACCAGAACAGTAAAGCGTTGATGACGAAAGTAAAAAGACCTACCGTCAAAATATTGACCGGCAATGTCAACAGAATTAAAAGCGGCTTCACAAGCGCGTTGATAAGGCCGAGTACTAGAGCCGCCACGAGCGCGACATAAAAACTGGAAACGCTGATGCCACGAATTAAATAAGCAATTCCGAGTAAGGCTAGGGCGTTGATAAGCCATTTTAGGAGGAGTTTCATATCGATTATTTATATTAAATAAAATTGTCATTCTGAACGAAGTGAAGAATCTCTGGCACATTGGCCAACGTCGGTGAGCCAGAGATCTTTCGGGGTGAATCCCCTCAAGATGACATTGTGTTTGTGGATTCCAGATCCTGGTCTGGAATGACAGTTAACCAATAATTAAATTATACAGTAAATTTATAATCGGCGAAATGGTATCGAACAAGAACAACACAAAGAAAATTAAAATGAAATATCCGTAACGATCGAGAAAATTTCGGATATTGTAGGCGCTCGCTGGGAGGAAGGCATACAAAATTTTCGAACCATCAAGCGGCGGGATCGGAACCAAATTAAATACCATGAGGAGGATATTGACGTAAACGATAATGCCGAGAAATTCAGTGAAGGCCGCTGCCGGAAAAAGTCTAATAACCAGTCCGAAGCTGAGCGCGAGTAAAAAATTTGCCATTGGCCCCGCGAGGCCAACCATCAGCTCGCCCCACTGATGATTGCGGAGATTATACGGATTGTATGGCACGGGCTTCGCATAAGCGAACAGGAATCGTCCGCCAGTCGAAAAATATAAAAATAATGGCAGCAAAATCGTGCCCCAAAGATCAATGTGACTGAGCGGATTGAGAGTCAGGCGCCCCGCGTATCGCGCCGTCGGGTCGCCAAGTCGGTCCGCCATCCAGCCGTGAGCGTACTCGTGAAAAATCGACGACGGGATGACGATTATGAAGTAGAAAACTAGTGAAATAAGGTCCATATGGGTTATATAAGTATTTCCAATCAAGCAGTGAGCCTCAAGCCTTATTCATAATAGTGAGTTAAAATATTATTTCCACCACCGAGGCATTAAACTTAAACAATGCTTAAAGGTATCTTCAGGAACAAGATCGCGATGGTTGCGCATAATATGTGGCAAGTTTCTAATGCCGGCGTCGGGATAAATACCTACAATTTTGGCGTCTTTATCGGCGATCGTGATGATTTTTTGTTTACTTACATCTACTCCCACATCACGCAATCCGTAATCTGCTACGTCTCCCACATCTTTATATCCGGAAATCCATCCACCAAGACATTCAACAAAATATCCTCCTATACCGCAATCTGATCCAATACACATAGTTTCATCACCAAGTGAATATACATAAAAGTTGGATTCTTCCGGCACTCGATCATACGGAGGCGCCCAACCAGTTGAGTCGCCCGCTTTCTCGGCTGCTTGCATACCAAGAAGCATAATAGCTTTATATTGCTGGACTCCAAAAGGATATTTTTGCCATGTGACCACACCTAAAGATATGAATATAGCTGCTAAAAGAACAAACAGGATTTTTATTTTGCGCGGAAAATATTGGCCCATACTTAATCAACCACCTCAAGCACGCCGACGCTCATAAAATCGCCTTTGCGCGCATTGATTAATCCGTTATAAATTTCCATCCAGCGTTTTGTTTCAATAACGGTCATGCAACCAAGCGAGCGACCACCAGTATGCAAATACCTTTCGCCAAAATGTCCAATCTTGAACCATGTTTTAGCCCTCTGTGCCTCTGGATAATTTGCTCCACCACTATGGGCGTAATCTGGAATTTCAATATCATATAACCCCTTTTTCCACGGAACTTTGGGGTAATCAACAGTTTTGTATTTTCTACCTTTCAGAATAAATGTTTTTTGAGAAATAGAATATTTCGCGCGTGCCATCGGCTCAGGCTTAACACCGGTGATAAACCAAGAAGAACCATCATTTCTAAATACGACGGATGCGGACTTTCCGCGATACGGTCCCTCCAAAATAGTAAAGTATTCGCGTTTATTATCTGACCTTTCTACTTTGACTTTTAAGAACGCCGGCAGGTCTATTTTTGTTTTATTATCTTCTAGTAAAGCCCAAAGCCACCCATCATTTTCATCAGACACATATCGTATTGCATCCGACACTTCTGCTTCCAGTGTGATTTCAAAAACCGCCGTGGCTTTGCCCCAGAATTTTCCGAATATGGAGCGGGCCTCTTTTATTTGGACATCAAAAATAAATTGCTGCGGTTTGGTGGTACTGGTATTAATTTTTATATTGCCTTTCACACTGCCGACATCATTAAACAGTAAATCCCTTTCAATCATAGTACTAAGGATATCGGCTTGAAATACTGCTCGGTCGGTTTCAAATCTACCAACTTCTTGTCCCATTTCCACTATCGTTCCCACCCTAATTCTCTTATCAATGCGCAGAAACTTTCCCAGCATCTCAATTTCAACGCGAATATCACGACCAATGGAATCGCCACTATATTTTATTTTAGAAAGTTTTATTTGAATAGATTTAAACATAGTGGAGGTAAATTTATTTAAGCCACGCTTTCTTTCGGCTCGCCTGAATCATCATTCACTGTCCTCCTCTTCCTCAAGAGGAGGTGCCCCGAGGGCGAAGGAGTATCGGCGTGGCCGCGGATTGTCTTGGTAATGTCGCAACTTGGACTATATATTGACAGTATAAGCTAAATAAGCTAGAATAACGGAGTTCAGTTTCTAAATTATATTCTAATCGTCTTTAAATAGCAACCCTACATATATGAGCATGTCATGCGGTATCTGCGACAAGAAGGCGCAACGCGCCAACTACGTCAGCCACTCCAACGTCAAAGCGGTTCGCCGACAGAAGCCAAACCTGCAACGCCTTACTGTTGCCGGAGATAGTCTCCGAGTTTGCTCTTCCTGCCGCCGCACTCTCGTAAAGGCAGCCGCCTAAAAAATCATCCACCCCACCCATTTTTCCTCTCCCTTTTAGGGAGAGGGCAGGGTGAGGGTATAAAAAATTCCCTTCAAAAAGGGAATTTTTTTAGCTCTACAAAGGTTCGAACCTATCCAACTAAGGTAGGTGGTAAACCGCACGCCAGGTCCACGGACGAGGCAAATATAGGTAAACCTAGAAAAACAATTATCGAATAGTTTTTGCCTTTGCTGAGCTGTATTTAGTATAGCATATTTAATGTTTTGACGCCAAATGGCCAGCCCCTCCGCGGGGCACCGGTCACTTTTCAATTCCCTCCCCGCTTTTAGGGGGAGGACGGAGGTGGGGGTATTCGCAAACATTTCGAACTTCCATGAGATACCCCTATCCTCGCCTTT
>JBBTSL010000039.1:0-4755 GCA_038064745.1 Patescibacteria group bacterium
CTCTTTCGTGGCGATAACTTTATGTGCGCGGCCGAGATCCTCGAGTTCTGTCTTGTCGAGCTTGAGTCCGAGCTCTTCGGTGATAACCTTACCGCCGGTCAAAGTTGCAATGTCCTGCAACATTTCCTTGCGACGATCACCAAAGCCGGGAGCTTTGACTGCGAGCACATTGAAAGTGCCTCGAAGTTTATTGAGTACGAAAGTTGTCAGCGCTTCACCATCGACGTCTTCAGCAATAATCACAATGTCTTTCTTGCCACTCTGCGCTAATTTTTCGAGGAGCGGAAGGACATCATGAATGGACGAGATTTTTTTATCAGTAATTAAAATATATGGATCGCTGTATTCGGCTTCCATCCGATCGGCGTTCGTAACCATATAAGCGGAGACATAGCCCTTGTCGAAACGCATACCCTGCACGGTATCGATCTCCATCCCGAATGATGGCGACTCCTCGACGGTGATGACGCCGTCCTTGCCGACGGCCTTCATCGCATCGGCAATCTTCATGCCAATTTCCTTATCGTTAGCGGAAATCGAGGCGACATTGGCAATCTCATTTTGCTCCACCGGCTTCGAAATTTTTTCCCGCAACTCCTTCACAATCGCTTCGACGCATTTGTCGATACCGCGCTTGAGCGCGACGGCATTGGCGCCGGCTGTTACAACTTTCAGACCCTGAGTTACAATCGCCTGAGCCAGCACAGTGGCAGTGGTGGTGCCATCGCCGACATCGTCATTGGTCTTCGAGGCAACTTCCTTCACGAGCTCTACGCCAGCATTTTCAAACTTATCTTCGACTTCGATTTCTTTCGCAACCGTGACACCATCTTTGGTAATCATCGGAGCGCCGTAACCTTTGTCGAGCACCACATTGCGACCCTTGGGCCCCAGGGTAACTTTCACAACATTGGCGAGGATGTTTACACCCGCCACCAATTTGCGTCGAGCCTCATCGCTGAATAGAATTTGTTTGGACATAGTTAATAAAATTTATTATGAATAAAATCCCAAAACCCAATCCCCAATGTCCAATTTAGAAAATTGTGATTTGGGATTTATTTGGGATTTGGGAATTGGTCATTGGGATTTAAACTTATTCAATAACACCTAATATATCTTCCTGCGAAACTACTTTAAACTCCTCCTTCTCCAATTTCACTGACTCTCCTCCCCAATTTTTCATGATCACGTGATCCCCTACTTTCACTTCCATTTTTGATCTCGTACCGTCGTCGAGAATTTTTCCCGGGCCGACAGCGATCACTTCGCCCTCCGGCTTCTTCTCATCTTTCTCCGGAAGAACGAGGCCGAACGCGGTAACTTCGTCAGCCTTCTTCTGGCGGATCAATACATTGTCGCCGAGTGGTCTGATATGCATACTTTTTTCATATTACTCCCTCTCCTTTTAGGGGAGGGACAAAGGGTGGGGTATCTACATGGATATCAAAGATTTCCGAAAATACCCCCTCCCCCGCCCTCCCCCTAAGAGGGGGAGGAAATTATTAAAAAATGTAATTATTTTTATCACTCAGCAAATGGGAGTGATAAAGTGATTAGTAAGTTACATTTTAGTCGCAGAATAAATAATTGTCAATAGCGGAATGCAAAAAAAGAATTCCCCCGCGCGTCGCCCTGTGAAAGGCTAAACGCGGCGGGGGAAATACTGCGAAGTCTGCTAGGCATAGACAATCCAGCGAACGTGCTGGCTGAATTTGCCCACTGCTTTAGGGAGGCACAGCTTCCCTTTCAGAATGCACGGATAGCACGGGTCATGCTTTGGATCGGTCCACGAGTCATCGTAGATACCTACCCTTCCGCGACCATCAGAATCCGGATATGCATCCAAGAAGGCCATGATCCACTGGCCACTCGGACTCTTACCTCTGGCCGCGAGTTTTGTCCCGAGGCTAATCCACCCAAAGCTCTGCTCCACCGAAACAAGCTTGAGCTTCCGCACCAAAACTCCAGTTTCAGCTTTTCCGGTGAAGTGATAGCCTGCTTGGGGATAACCGCAGATTCGCGGCAATTCTTTGGGTTGGTGATCCAGAAGATCGCCTTTGAGAATCAGCTGGAACTCTTCGTCAAGCCTTGGGTATCGCGCTGTCGCCATGTTGTCCTCCTGACATCGGTTAAAGGAAAAAATCCTCATGAAAAGAATCTAATTCCCTTTGCAATTGGTTTAGAAAAACTGTAGCAAAGAAAGCTGAGCTTGGCAAGCCCGGACCTCCCCCTACCAATCACCGCGACATTTTTCATCCCTCGCCGACTTTTCCTTCAGTCGCACTTACTTTACAAATAACTGATCAAGTGAATGAATGGTATTTAAAACGTAATCCTTCAAATCGAAATCATGTTCTTTTCGCTCAAGGAAAATGAAGTCAACGCCGGCATTCTTCGCAAAGCGCGCATCCTCGGTGCTGTTCCCTATATATACAGTATCGTCTCTTCCGACTCCCAGCTCCGTCATTACAAAATTCAAACTGCGCGGATCAGGTTTGGCATTATATTTATTATCAGTGATAGAGAAATAATAATCATGCGGGGCGCCGTTCAGCCGAGCTATCTCCATCTGCGCGATCTCGTGCGGAGCGCCGGTAATTATGGAAATAATTTTGCCCATTTCCTTTAGTTTACGGATGGCCGACTCGGCGTCGGCGTAAGCGCTCGTATGTTTGTATCTTTCGACCGGGACATCAAGTTTCCGAAACAGATCCCAGAATTTCCCCGGATCAGCAATATGAAAATCATTGACGATAATCTTGTCCCGATTAGGCTCAAACCAGAACTTATCGATCGAGCGCGGTTCTTTTATTTTTCCGCCGATCTCCGCGACCACTCTCGGCACCAACGCATGTCGATAAGAAGCCACCGTATGGATCAGGGTGCCGTCGAGATCGAACGAAATATGCCGATACTTTTCAATCATACAAATTTATGTTCCCTCTTATGCAAAGACCAAATATAGTCCACCACAAAATCATCCCCGAGTAAAGACTCCACCAATAATGATCAAAAGCTCCCAGAAAAAACAACATTACAATAACCGGCAAAAATTCCGGATTATGGAGTCTGACTTCTAAGATTAGCCAAACAAAAATTCCCAACCAAAGACCAGCGCCGATCAGCCCCCATTCTGCGATAATTAATATATATATATTGTGGACCGGCTGGTACCAGTTGCCGGGAAGCCACCGCCCCTCCTTCGAGAGAGCAAGCGTGTAGGCGCCATGGCCGACGCCGAGGAATGGATGACTCCGAAAAACTTTACCGGCCTCCGGATATTGCGAGGCGCGCTCAGAGAGCGAATATTGCTCAAGGCGCTGAGTGGCGAAAAGTCGAGTAATAAAAAGCGGCCGAAGTATGATGAAAAGCGTGAGGACGATGGCGGAATAGAAAAAAAGCTGTTTGAAGTACGCAGCCATTTCGCCCCCTCCCCTTTCCAAGGGGAGGCGAGGAGGGGTTTGCCGTCCTTTGCGACTCGAATCGTTCAAACCGTCACGCGTGCTCAAAGGATGGCAAACCCCCTCTAACTCCCCCTTGGAAAGGGGGAGGAAGCGAGTCATGAACAAACCCAAAATCCCCACCACCGCCCCCAGCCACGCCGCTCTCGAAAAAGATAAAACTAGCCCGACTAAAATTATCGACTGTCCTAGGGTTAATAAAATTTTCAGCAATCCCCGCTTGGGCGGGGTAGGGGTGGGTTGGTTACAATAAAGTATCAAACCTACTATCAAAACAATCGCCAGATACCCGCCCAATATATTCGGCGAGCCGAAGCTGCCGTACGCGCGTAGCCAGCGTTCGGTGGCGGATTCTATTACCGAACTTTCGAGTTGTGGGGCCTGAAGAGCGAGACCAAGCCACTTATTGGCCATCACGCTTTGAGTAAAAAATTGATAAGCGCCGAATAAAGCCTGAACGATTCCCCCGCTCCAAAAGGCCAGCAGTAATGGCCGGCGTTCTTTTTCTTCTGACAAAATTAAAAATATACACAGCCCCTCAAGCAGGTGAAAGAAAAAATTATACGAGATGCCGATGTCGATGCTGTGTAAAACTTCGACGGCGAGGAAAAGAAAAAACGCGAGCGTGAGAAAAAGAATTAGCGGCGACAGGACCTCACCCCGCCTCTCCTTAGAGGAGAGGGGAAACGCTTCCTTCTCCTTCAAGGAGAAGGTTAGGATGAGGTCTAGCAATCGATCGAAGACAAATAAAATAATTATCAGCCAAAGCAGAATTTCCGTGCCATAGAAACTTGAGCTGCCGTATTCCCAAAATTTCCCGTTCAAATATGCCGGCTCAAAAATCCAGCGCGTCTGCCAGGGCAGAAGAAAGAGAAAAATTAATAGTAATAAACGCCAAAGTTTTGATAACATATACTAATTGTCATTCTGAAGATTCCCCGCTTGGGCGGGGTCGGCCTCAAGGCCGGGGGTGGGTTCGACAATGTTGACCAACCCACCCCTACCCCGCCCAAGCGGGGAATCGAGACCTACGATGACAAGACACTTCTCCAACCACTTTTTCCGGATCTGCTCGCGCGCGTCATTGCTGTGAAATTTCAAAATTCCGTCATTCAGGACAACGTCAACTCCGCCGACCTTCGCGGACTCCAATAATTCCGGACGAAGCCGAGCCATCTGCCAATTTTTCAAATACTTTTCAAATAAATTTCCAAGCTGTATAGGTAGTCCCCGCTTGGGCGGGGTCGGCCTCAAGGCCGGGGGTGGGTTCGACGACGTTGGCCAACCCACC
>JBBTSL010000040.1:0-1516 GCA_038064745.1 Patescibacteria group bacterium
ACCTTGCCCGAAGACAGAGATTGTATACCAAGAAGAGTATAAAGCATGGTGGACTTACCACAGCCGGAAGGCCCGTAAAAAATAAGATACTCCTGCGGATACACCTCCAGGTTCACATCGTTCAAAGCGGTAAATTCATTGTCCTTGCCTTCGTTGTAGGTTATCCGGACATGCTCGGCCTTGAGGATTGGTTCCATGTAGGTAAGATTATTACTATGTAATTTAGTATAGCACGAATATTACTTTCTCGCGAAATCACCAGTGGGCTTTTCATTGTCCTCCTCTTCCCTAAGAGGAGGACAACGAAACGGCTCGGAGCCGGTAAATGAATATAATGATTAAAATAAAAAATATGCCCTTGACACAAATATGAATATCCCGTATACTCCTATCAGGTATAGCGCAGCTTGACCTCGGTCAAGCTGGAATCATCAAAAAGACCCCGTTCTGCGGGGTCTTTTTTTATCTACTCTTTACTCATCACCAGTGGCTCCGGATTTGTCACGTTCACCTGCCACCACGCCTTCAGTCTCGCCCCTACCTCGCGGACATTCATATAGGCGGAAGCGAAACCGTAATTTCTAAAGTCAGCCGCGACGCCGGTCGTCCCGATGCCAAATCGTTCGCAAATGAAAATTATCCTCGGTAAATGGAAAAACTGTGAAATCCCGATCACTCTTTTTATTCCATAAACTTTGGCCGCGCGATAACAGCTGTCATAGGTGCGGTAACCATGGCGATCTACTAAAATTTTCTCTACCGGCACACCAAGCGCCACTGCCACTTCTCGCATCGCGTCTACTTCATCGCTATGCACCCGGCCATCATCTCCTGTAATCATGAGTTGTCCGACTTTACCGGAGCGGAACAGCGAAACGCCGGCCGCCATTCGATCCGAGACCATATCATTCAAGGTGCCATCCTTATTCAATCCGCCGCCGAAAATTAATGCGACTGTAGTGCTGGGGACGCTTTCCGGCAAAAATATGAAGGCACGCTCTTGGAGAATGTCGACGTTAACAAAGATTATAAAACCAACAAAAATAACTCCTGCCAGAATCGAAATTATTATCAAAATCTTTTTTTTATTCATAATTCGTGGGGATACCCCTCTCCTCGCCTCTCCCCTAAGAGGGGAGAGAAATTGTTTGGCGCTTACTTTTTTTTAACTCTTTCACCTCGGTTGTTTTCTCTCTCGCCTTGAGTTCCCGTATCTCATCGCGAAGAATCGCCGCCAACTCGAAGTCGAGCTCTTGCGCCGCCTGCTTCATCTGCTCCGCCTTCTCCTTTATTATAACATTAATCGTGCGTCCGTCGCCAATGAGGTCGAGCTCAGTGGTGGTGGCGAGGCGATCGCGGCGGGCTTTGGCGCTTTTATTTTTCGCTTTGTCAGCGGAAATACCGAACTCCTCCAATATATTTCGAATGGCTTTCTCGATGGTCTTCGGCGTGATGCCGTGTACTTTATTATATTCAAGTTGAATCGCGCGGCGACGATCTGTCTCATCGAGCGCGC
>JBBTSL010000040.1:1526-3230 GCA_038064745.1 Patescibacteria group bacterium
ATCTCACGACGACGGCTAGTCTCCCCCATCGCTTTTTTCATTGAGCCGGTAATCTGATCGGCATACAGGACAACCTGCCCGTTCACATTTCGAGCGGCGCGGCCAATAGTCTGAATAAGACTTGTCTCACTGCGTAGGAACCCTTCTTTGTCGGCGTCGAGAACCGCCACCAGCGAGACCTCCGGCATATCAAGTCCCTCACGCAGAAGATTTACCCCGACGATGACGTCATTATTTCCGAGGCGAAGATTCATGATTACCTCGATGCGATCGAGTGTGCTGATATCGCTGTGTAAATATGCAACTTTTATTTTCTTTTCCTTTAAATAATCCGTAAGGTCCTCCGCCATCTTCTTGGTAAGGGTGGTGACGAGGACGCGTTCGTTATTTTTGACGCGCTCCTCGATGCGGATGATGAGGTCTTCGATTTGGGACAAACCAGTGCTAGACCTCATCCTCGCCTTCTCCTTGGAGGAGAAGGAATCCACTTTCCCCTCTCCTTCAAGGAGAGGCGGGGTGAGGTCCTGTCGCCCCACAATCGGCCTAACAATCACCTCCGGATCAATAAGTCCGGTCGGACGAACGATCTGTTCAACTATTTGCTCAGAAACTTTAATCTCATACTCACTCGGCGTCGCAGAAACATAAACCGCCTGACCGATTTTATTATCAAACTCAACATAGGTAAGCGGTCGATTGTCACGGGCGCTCGGCAAACGGAAGCCGTGCTCCACCAAAGTATCCTTCCTGGCTTTGTCGCCATTGTACATACTGCGGATCTGCGGAAGCGTAACGTGCGACTCATCGATAACTGTAAGAAAATCTCTCTTGCCGCCATGCAAAAAATAATCAAGCAAAGTGAACGGCGGCTCGCCCTCGGCTCGCCCTTCGAAATGTCGTGAATAATTTTCGATGCCGTTGCAGTAGCCGACATTTTTTATCATTTGCAGATCATAGGCGACACGGCGCTTGAGTCGTTCGTATTCTAAAACTTTGCCTTGCTTTTCAAAAAGCGTCAGCTGATCCTGAAGTTCAGCTTTAACACGTTCATAAGCGCGTTGCTTGGCTTCTTCACCTACCACATAATGTCTAGCCGGGAAAAACCAGGCGTCTTCCTGCGAGCGTTTTACTTTTCGGGTAATACTATCGATAAGTTCGATACTATCGATGCGATTCGAAATTTCGAAACGGTAAATTGCATCCTCATTCACAGGCATGATTTCGAAAACTTGGCCGCGCATGCGGAATGAGCCGCGTTTCAGCTCGCTATTCGTACGTTCGAACTGCATGGCGATGAGTTGCTCGAGCATCGCGCGACGATCGAGCTCGTCACCTTTACGCAAATGCAAAACAATTTTTTCGTATTCAAACGGCGAGCCAAGACCATAGATGGCGGACACAGAAGCGACGATAATGGTGTCGTCACGCGTGAGCAGGGCCTGGGTGCAGGCATGGCGGAGGCGGTCGATTTCTTCGTTGATCATCGCTTCCTTCTCGATATAGGTGTCAGAATTCGGCATGTACGCCTCTGGCTGATAGTAATCGTAATAACTTACAAAATACTCGCCCGCATTCTCAGGAAAGAATTCACGAAACTCGTTGCAGAGCTGGGCGGCGAGCGTTTTGTTGTGCGCGATGACGAGAGTTGGTTTCTGGACGCGTTCAATCACGTTCGCCATTGTGAACGTTTTGCCCGATCCGGTG
>JBBTSL010000041.1:0-5556 GCA_038064745.1 Patescibacteria group bacterium
CCGCGCAACAACTCCAACGCTTGTGGTTCGGTCATCACGTCCAGCGCAAATTTTAATCGCTCCTCTTCGGAGCCGCCATAGTCGTCAGTACGCTGATTGCTAAACGGCGAAAGGAACTGAGTAATCAGATAACCGTGCGCACCATGAACTTCGACAAAATCGCAGCCAGCCTGCTTGGCGCGCAGGGCGGCGTCGGCGTATTGCTGTACGAGGCGCTCGATCTCCGGCACTTTTAACTCGCGCGGCATCTCGCCCGAGAGCGGCTCCCGGATGGCGGACGGCGCGACCGGCTGGACACCGGTAGTCTTCTCTGACGTCTGACGGCCGGCATGATAAAGCTGCGGCCCGATCATAGCGCCGTGAGCATGGGCCATCGCGACCAGGCGTTTCAAGCCGGGTATAATATTGTCGGAATGTACGCCAAGTTCATTCACAAAACCTTTCCCTTCTGGGGAAATATAACTGGCTTCGAGGATCATCATACCCACGCCACCCTCGGCAATTCGTTTGATATGGGCAACGTATCGATCAGTGACTAGGCCATCAGTGCCGGCATAATTACGGACCATCGGCGGCATGACCAATCTGTTCTTGGTTTTCATACTACCGATGCTGCCTTCGGAAAAAAGATTTTTAAATTTCACAATATAAATAAGATAATTTAGCACCCCTATATTTTAGCACAATATTCATTTCTTGGGTATGTATTAACGCGTTAAATATGTTATACTAGACAGCATGAAATATCTTATTATCTCCCTCTTGGCGGTGGCCGGCATTATTTTGTACTTAAACAAGTCTTATGCTCAGATTTTTGTATTTCTCAACGCCAATAATCCCGGTAATCCGACTACCAATATGACCTTTACTTTTCCATCGCCGGCCACCTCAACAAAAAAATTAATCTACGTTGCCCTCGGCGACAGCCTCACGGCCGGTGTCGGCGCGCCGACGGAACCTGGATCATATCCTTATCGTCTGGCGGAGCTGCTGGCAAAGAAAGAAAATGCCGAGGTAACTCTGATAAATCTTGGGCAACCGGGCTCGACTTCGGCCGATGTTTTAACTCAGCAGGTGGCACAAGTGGCGAGTTATCATCCTGATGTCGTTACACTGCTTATCGGAGTGAACGATCTGCACCGCGGGGTGCCGGAAAAAATATTCCGCGATAATTTATCGGCCATCATCGACAGCCTCGCCGGCGCAACGTCACATCTGAACATTCTGACGATCCCCTATATCGGAAATAGCGCGGCCTTCCGACCGCCCTACCGCACGTATTTTGATCTGCAGACTAGGCGCTACAATAATCTGCTTCGCGAAGCCTTGTCCGAACCCTCGCCTCCGCAGAGGAGAGGGCAGGGAGAGGTCTCACTCATTGACCTTTATTCACTAACGCATGAAAGAGCGCTCAACGACGCCGATTATTATTCCCCGGACGGCTTTCATCCATCTGCCGCGGCGTATGATTTTTGGAGTAAGATAATATATGATCATCTCAATTACTAACGCCGCCGCTGAGACCGGCATCGTGGCCTATGGCCTGCTCGCAATCCTGCTGGTATCGGTTCGTCGCGCGCGAAATAGCGAGCTGTTCTCCATGGAAATTACCAACGAACTGAAGGGCCTCGCGATCCTGATGATAGTCTTCTCGCATATTGGATACTTCCTGGTGAACGACAATAAATTTTTGGTTCCTTTTTCAAATTACGCCGGCGTCGGAGTTGATTTATTTCTCGTACTCTCCGGCTATGGCCTCGTGGCCTCGGCGCTCAGCCGGCCGCTGTCAATCGGCAGATTCTACCTGAGACGCCTGCCGCGAATTTATGTTCCGGTGATTGCTACGCTTGTGATTTTTTTGTTGCTGGATTTCTTCGCTCTGGGTATCACCTACCCCCTCGCGACCACCCTTCAGAATTTCGTTGGAATTTTCGGAAGGGCCAATCTGTACGAGCACATCGACTCGCCGCTCTGGTATATAACATTTATCCTGATAAATTATTTACTTTTCCCGCTAATCTTCCGCCGACGATTTCCTTTCCTATCCGCGGTCGCGATGGCCGGCGCGATGTGGCTAACTGTCGTCTACCTGCCGAGTATTAACCTAATTTCCCTTGATTTGCTTAGCTTTTACAAACTGCATTTCTTTGCTTTCCCACTTGGGATGGCGATCTGCGCCCTATTGAACCGGCCGCACCAGCTCATACCAACTTTCATCGGGAAGCTGAATGGCGGAGTATACCGCTCGCAAATATTCATGATTTTACGTCTCACCGCCTTCGTCCTCGCGGCCGCTATCCTGATATATAACTATCGCCACGGGCAAGTCGGAAAGGCCTGGTATTGGGAGACCGCGGCCAGCCTGGCGAACGTCGTCGGACTGCTGCTAATATTTATTTTGAAAAAAATTGATTTCCGGTCGTTGTCATTGCTGGGCGCATTTTCATTTGAGATCTACCTCCTGCATTGGCCTCTGCTCTGGCGATACAACTTCCTCTTCGGCCGACTGCCGGCCGGAAGCGCCACTCTGATTTATCTGATACTATTTATATTGGCCGGATTTTTATTTAAAAAATTAAATAACAAGATCCTGAATGCGGCCGGATTTTGTAAAATTACAAAATAATTACTCATAATTTATGTGCTTCTCCGCCTCAGCCAGCTTCACCGCCAGCGCTATCCTGGGAGCAGTGGGCGTAGCGACCATCAGCCGGACGAAGCACCGCAATGTATTACTACTCTCAGCGATACCGTTATTTTTTGCCCTGCAACAGTTCGTCGAGGGCTGGATCTGGGTGTCGCTTGTGAGGGGGCCGGACTACACTCTGGCTCTGACGCACATATATTTATTTTTCGCCTTATTTTTCTGGCCGATATACATACCATTGATGGTCCTCCTGCTTGAGCCAAGTAAGATTAGACGAATACTTATTTCATTATTCTTGATAGGAGGAACCTCCGTGGGGACAATATTATACGCAAATTTCTTGCGCGAACCGTCGGCGGCCATGATTGTCAACAAATGCCTTTACTATACGAAAGAAATTACTCGTCCCGAATTATTAAAATATCTATATATTATGGTAACCGTCGGCGCCGGGTTGATCTCAAGCCGGATGATTGTGAAAATATTTTGCTTGCTGACCTTAGTAGGCTCCATCATCACCTATTATTTTTTTCTGGTTAATTTTACCTCGGTCTGGTGTTTCTTCGCGGCTATTATCAGCGTCGTGCTCTATTTTTATCCCGAGGAGATAGATAGACTTCGGATAAAAAAAGTCAGCCCACAAAAATATGAACAAAAATAAATTATACACATTGCTCGGCTGGTTATGCCCCTTTATCATCCTCTTTGTGGCCGCGTATTTTTTTCGCGCCGATTTATCAAATTTATGGAACCGCTTGTACCAAACCTACCTGCCCTGCCGGCGGCCGATCACCTATAGTATTGGCGAATTCGACAAAAGATTCGGAATCAGCCAGAAGAATTTTCTGGCGGCAGCGGCGACAGCGGAGAGCGTCTGGGAAAAGCCGACCGCTCTTAACCTATTTCAATATACGCCGAGCGGCACGCTAAAAATAAATTTGATTTTTGATAATCGCCAGGAGTCAACGCTACTATTGCAAGATTTGGGAATCGTAGTTAAGGATGATCAAGCCTCATACGATAAACTCAAATCAGACTACAATATGCTTCAGAAATCCTACCTTAATCAGAAAGCAGAGCTCGAGAGGCAGATCGCAGAGCTCGACCAGCTGAACGCGGCCTACAACGCCGAAGTAAAAAAAATAAATCAACGCGGCGGCGCGACTAAACCAGAAATAATACAACTCGAGGCCGAGCGGGCAGAGCTTGATCAAATGTATGCCGATCTGAAGCTTCAGCAGGACCGTCTGAATGAAAAAGTTGATAAGCTCAACGCCATGGCTGATGCTCTAAATCGACTGGCACAAACCCTCAACCTGTCGGTCGATAAATACAACACCATTGGCGCGAGCCAAGGGCGCGAATTCGAAGAGGGCTCGTATGTGAGCTCCGCCGCCGGACAGGAAATAAACATTTACCAATTTAGCGATACTACGAAGCTGGTGAGAGTGCTGGCGCATGAACTCGGTCACGCGCTCGGCCTACCGCACGTCACCACCACCAAAGCAATCATGTATTACCTCAACAACGGCATCAACGAGAGGTTGGCGCCGGCTGACCTCGCGATTCTGAAGCAACACTGCCGGATTAAATAAGAAAGGGCGCTGTCTACACAGACAGCGCCCCGATACTGAGTCGCTTGATCTGGTTGTAAGTGATATAATAGCTTCGTGAATAAATATTATTTTAATTTTTTGGCTCGATTTCATTTTTATGCGCTGGAAGGTCTTGCGTTTATTTTTTTGTTTACTATTTTCTATTTATTACTTTCCTCGCCCCGAGTGGCGCTCGCGACTGAATCCCCTACTTCGACAGCTGTACAGATAGAGAGACCACTTCGCATACTGATTGAGCCCGGCCATGAGCCGAATTTTGGCGGGACGGCGTTTCGGAAATTAATAGAACGCGATCTGACGGTGGCGCTTGGGGCGGAGCTACAACAGCTCCTCGCCGAGGATCCTCATTTTCAGGTGATGATGACACGCGATACCAGAGACTGGAATCCGATTTTCAGCGACTACTTCAGGAAAAATTGGAATGCCATTATTGCATGGAAAAATTCAGCGAGAAAGAATTTTAATAATCTTATTGCCAAAGGTAAAATTCGAAAACCGGTTTCGAAAGTCAGCCATAACAAGGCCCCGTCCAAAGTCGCGACCAGGCTCTACGGCATGAATAGGTGGGCAAACGAAAATAATTTCGATGTCACGCTCAATATTCACTTCGACGACGAAAACGGTCATCGTCGCAATGTTCCGGGTCGATTTTCAGGATTTACGATTTATCAGCCCTCGCCACAATACAATAATTCAGAGCGTTCACGGAAGCTGGCCCGGGCGCTCCTTGCTAAATTGGAAGAAGTAAGTCAGCCGAGTAATCTCGCCGGCCACAAAGGCGGGATCATCGATGAGCCGATGCTGATTGCGATCGGAGAAAATAATACCTCCAACGCCACCAGCCTGGTGATCGAGTATGGGTTCATCTATGAAAAGAAATTCACCGATCCGAAATTACGGTCGAAAACGTTGGAAGATTTGGCGCGCGCGACCTATCAGGCGCTGGAGGATTATCGAACACAGCTACAATAATTCTAGATTTCTATTCGGTTATTTCTAATTGTAATTTCGACCAAAAACAGACACGCCTATGCGGCGGGCAGTTTCTTTTTGCTTGTCCAAAAAGAAACCAAAAAGACCCCGAGCAAATGTCCTCCTCTGGAATTTTCCTCGGCTCAATTCTCTATGGCACAAAACTCGCCTTTTGTAGGCTCAAACATTGTGCCACCCACGTTCATCTCGCCGTGAAAATTCTCATCGTCGGCCAACGCTCGGAGGACAACGTGGGCGACAATTCGCGACCGAGCATTTGTGAAGGTTCAACAACTGGGCCAACGAACGAAGATTTTTTTC
>JBBTSL010000042.1:0-3758 GCA_038064745.1 Patescibacteria group bacterium
AAAAAATCGGGAGTTCCTGCTGGATAAGGCGATGCCGCGAGCCCTTGAGGAGCAGGTGCTGGACATACTAAACGCCGAGCCGGCCATCGAGAAGGTGATTGATTTTAAATCGACGATGCTTGATATAAACACCTACCGCGTGATCTGCGAGGTGGAATTTAACGGCACGGAGCTTCTGGAAGATATTAATGACGATAGCGAGTTGCGGGAAAAATTTGATATTATCAGTAAAGATTACGCGCAGTTCGTGCGTTTCTGT
Source organism: Patescibacteria group bacterium (assembly GCA_038064745.1). Classification (GTDB taxonomy): domain Bacteria; phylum Patescibacteriota; class Patescibacteriia; order Magasanikbacterales; family GWA2-37-8; genus JAKANM01. The sequence continues at coordinate 260 of JBBTSL010000042.1, forward strand.
ATGGAGATGGGGGATCGGACACCGAGGCTAATTGGGACGAAGATTGATGCGATTGAGAAGAAAATAAGAGAGCGAGTGCCGCAGGTGCGACATATTGATATTGAGATAAATTGATAACCTATGCGTATTCATCGTTCGGTCGTCATTATCGGCACTACGCTGTCATTATTCCTCTTGGGGTTTGGTTGTACTCCTTCTAGGCAATCGCCAAATCCTGGTGGCTCCGATACTGTTTTCTGCACCCAAGAAGCCAAACAATGCCAGGACGGAAGTTATATCGGACGTACCGGGCCCAATTGTGAATTTGCGGACTGCCCCAGCGCGCCGCCAATAATTCAGACGGAAATTAATACCTGCAACGGATCAACTGATTTATCTTGTAACTCCGGTTATGTTTGTATTCAGAAATGCGGGCCGCCGGTGTCGCGAGAGGGAGATCCGGAGCCGGGATATTATTGTGAGCTAAGCGAGGTAGCCAGTAAGCCGCGGATGTGTCCGATCTGCTTGGCATCCAACACCAATATCTCGACGCCGGATGGTCAAATCAATGTTACAAAGATTGCCGTTGGAGCGCGCGTTTGGTCGTTGAACGAGAGGGGAGAGAGGGTTGTTGCGACGGTGACGAAGACAACGCGCACGCCAGTGCCGAAGGGGCACAGGGTCGTACATTTAGTTTTGTCGGACGGTAGGGAACTCTGGGTTTCTCCAAATCATCCTACGGTCACCGGTCAGGCAGTCGGCGCTCTGCATTCCGGAGATATTTATGATGGGTCTCGTATCACGCAAGCTGACCTCGCGCCGTATTGGGATAGCGCTACCTACGACATCTTGCCGGATAGCTTCACCGGCGCGTACCTGGCGAATGGGATTTGGATGGGGAGCACGCTATTGCGACGGTAGTCTTCTGAGTAAATAAACGGCTTAGATAGAGTATTTTGATTCTTTTGTAGGGTGCTAGATATTTGACTTTGGATAAGTTAAATGCTATCCTTTTGTCGCCAATAGATAGATTGGAACATTAACAACTAACAGGAAAAGGACGCTCCCAAATGCCCGCAAACAGCTTCTATTTTCAGTGGCACATCACGGATGTGTGTGGCAATCGCTGCAAACATTGCTATATCACGGAATTCAACAAGCAGCAGGTGTCTTTGGCAACAGCTGAAGGGATCATGGCAGACATGAAAGGCTGTTGTGAAGCGTTGGATGCTGAGGCGACTCTCTCGGTTACTGGAGGCGACCCTCTCACTCATCCGGAAATTTGGGCAATCCTCAAGGAAGCCAGAAAGTTTACTAAAAAACTGGCAGTGCTAGGAAATCCGGAACTGCTCAGCGCCGAAAATATCGGCAAACTGAAGAATGCCGGAGTCGACAAATACCAATTTTCACTTGACGGCATGGAAAGCACTCACGACGCCATACGCAGGCCTGGGAGTTTCAAGCGAACTTTGGCAGGTATCAGATCGTTGGTGCAGGCGGGAATTCATGTTGTCGTTAACTCAACTGTTTCGGGTATCAATTACCATGAGATGGTTGATGTGATGAAACTTTCATATGATCTTGGGGCGAGCAAGTGGTCGTTCGCGCGGTGGGTGCCAGAAAGCGGAACGTGTGGAATCTCGGCGCAAGAGTATAGCAAGTTCCTTAAGGAAATTTTCGAACTGCAAAAGTCGTTTAAATCAGACGGAACGACTTTTCTTGCCGGAGATTCTCTGATGAATTCCGTTATCCTTGAGCCAGCCCCGTGTGATGGAGTCACTACCGGCTGTGCTCTGGGGAGCTCTGCACTTTGTGTCCTCCCAGACAATACGGTGATGGCCTGTCGTCGACACAAGGACAGCATGTTGGGAAAGTGGAAGAAAAGCGGTGACCTTCTTGATTTCTTTTTGTTCAATCCTAAAATGGAGGTGTACAGGCAAACAGACAAAATCGTCGGATGTAACAAGTGTGGTTTCAAATCACAATGTCGTGGCTGTAGGGCACTGGCATACGTGAACAATGGTGACACATTTGGGACTGATCCTCAGTGTGTCCTCATCAACAAACAACCTCAGAAAGAGTAAGACCATGGACCAGGCGGAAGAGAAGAAGAGTGACGCGCAGAAGGCAATGGAGAAGTTGCTGAAGGAGGGATTCCTCACCAGGGCAAAGGCCGCGAAGTGCGGCATCTGCACCGGCATGGACGGGGATTAACTTCCCGCGTAACAGCTCAAACAGGGGGGGGCTCTCGGAGCCCCCCCCACATACTAGGTTCTATAAATCAGGTTTTAAATTTCATGAAAAATTTTGATATTAAAAATTGGTATAATAAAAATATTGATAAATACGCTAATAACCTTAGCGCTTCTTTTCTTGCAAAAGAGGAGTTAAATTTATTTACGAAATATATTCCGCATGGTAGCAAAATTTTAGATGTAGGATCGGGGCTCGGTCAAGACACGGAGTACCTGTCTAAAAAAGGTTATATAACTGTCGGTATAGATTTTTCAAAGGAAATGATTAAATATTCTTTAGATAAAAGAAAAGCTGGAATATTTATAAACGTCGATTTCTTTAAAATAGGCAGTATTCTGGGCGGCAATATTTTTGGAGGATTATGGGCAGCGTCATCAGTCTTAACTCATATAAATAAAAGTGGGCTTAAAATATTTTTTAAAGAGGCAAAAAGACTTCTTTTACCTGGAGGAATTTTAGGTGTCATTGTTCGAAAGGATAAGCCAAAGAATACAAACTTGTTATTTAATAATTTCTCTAAAAATGAAATAGAAGCACTGTTAGTTGGCAGTGGATTTAAATTAATTAAGACCAGAGAGTTCAAAGTTGGAAAAGCGATTTGGTTTTTTTTGATCTCAAAGAAGCATGTCGGCTAAAAACCGTTTCTACTCAGGTTAGGGTCAAGATGTTGTCACCAGGGTAGAGCGCAGTGGATGCGGTTTAATTAGTAGCCCATTAAAAAAACACCGCCGGCAGTTTGCCGGCGGTGTTTTTTTAATTATATTTTTACTGGTCCTTATTATCAATATGAAGCAAATCATGTAGCCAGCACCAGCCGGTGAAGCTTTCAAGTAGAGCGATCCAGCCGACAACGGCGACTGCGATATTTAACCACTCTGTCTCAAAGACCGGAGCAAGCAGGCCAAGCCACCAGAATGCCAGGGCGAAACGCAGAATTCTGTCTAATTTACCGAGGTTTTGTTTCATAATGAAAACGAATTAAGGATTAATGTAATATATTATACTACTTTATGAGGTTGTCGCCAAATGGCCAAAGCATACATGTGTCATCCTGACGACACAGGACCGCGTGCCGCCCTAGCTTCAGCGGTGGAGCAAGGATCTCTGGCTCACTTGTCATTCGCGCGAAGGCGGGAATCCACGATTTACCCTTAAAATTGTTTTGCCCTCCGCGGGCGGCGGTTCTTTTTGCAAAAAAAGAACCAAAATTGCCGAGCGGTTGTTCCGGTTCGCAACTGGCAACAACTCACTCGCGATTTTTTTC
>JBBTSL010000043.1:0-3757 GCA_038064745.1 Patescibacteria group bacterium
CCGATTATAATCCCATATATATAGAAGTATAATCGGTGAGCGTCTGGTTTCTAGCCCGGCCACCTTTTTTTTAATTTCGCAGTTTCGGGTCATCGCTGGGCGGCTGATTCGGTCTTTCGGACGTTCTCGGTTCGATACTGGTCCCTGTCCAGTATCCAAAGAGAAATTTCTCCGGTGAAGGACAGCAATCGCTGCGCGTACACGCAAGCGCGCCATTTTGACCATCAACTATGACCTTCGTTTGCCATTCTTTTTTCATTCGATTAACGTCACGTCGAATAGATACGCCCGCACCAATCATGATTGCGCGACCGCAGGCCCCGCAACGAATGATGCTGGAGAGCGTATTCGCCAAAATGCAATCGGTGCACAGCCTACGCGCTTTGTTGTAGGTAGCCGTGAAGGTAATGATTTCACCGTAGAGGTTGAAAGTCGGTCGCTCGTGGTCGCGATGACCACACTTGTAGACGACCATCGGTCCTTCTCTTTTTACAACCGAACAGGTATCGGACTGCGACTCTGGCGGGAGCGGAGGCGCCACTGACACCTCCTCCACGGGCACTGGTGTGATTTCCTCCACTGACTGCTCTTCCGCTGGCTCCGGATTGAGCGCTTCCTCACCGACCTTCCGGCGAATTTTCGACCACATCAACGCGGCCAATAGACCTTTGAACCATTTAAACATGGCACACCTCCAAAAATGCGATTGTTGAACTGCCTCCAAAAATAATAACTCGAATCAAAGAAAAGGTCAATCGTAATGGATACGTTAAATCTGAAACTAAAAAACCAGACGCCGATTATAATTCCATACATATAGAAGTATAATCGGTGAGCGTCTGGTTTCTAGCCCGGCCACCGTATTTTGGTATGACGCGGTATTAGTTGCGGTACCTCGGATTGTCGACTTCCGGAGGCATCGGTTTTTTCATGCGACGAAGCAATCTGACCCCACTGTCTGGCGGAAAAGGTTCGAAATGATCACCCATCCAGTGGCCATCATGACGACGGACATCCGGACCGCACTCCGATCGCAAACAGCCAATAACGCCCGCCTCGTCGCCTTCGCCGACGGTCGTCGTCCATTCCTTCTTGAAGGCGGCATTGTCGGCGTAGATCGCCACACCAAAGCCTGGTCCGATGACGTGGCCGCAAAGAGCACAGCGAATGAAGAATGGTCGATATTTCGCCAAACTGCAATCGGCACAGAGTTCCCGCGCCTGGCTAACCTCATCCGAGAAGTTGGCCGTTTCGCCAAAAAAATTGAAGGTCGGACGCTCGTGATCGCGATGCCCGCATTTGAAATCTACCAGCGGTCCCTCTCTTTTCACGACCGAACAGATGTCGTCAATAGTGGGCTCCGGCTCAGGCTTGGGTTCGGGAAACTTCTGAAACGTGGCCAAAATCAACTTCCGTACAAAACGAACTGCGAGACCGAAAATCCATCTGATCATGGCGACTCTCCTGTTCTTACCAATCCAGCTGACTCTCAATCAGATCCGCGAATTGGCCGACGGTTTTGATGTTGCCGATGTTTTTGACCACTAGCGTCATGCGATAGTAGTGCATAGCCATCCCCTTTCCAGCTTCAATCTCTCCTTCAGTGATCAGTGTGCCACGATTCAGCACCTCAACACTTACCCCGCGCCTCTTCGCAAGCCATGAAATCACGCTATCCAATACCTCGCTATCAGCTTTCGGCGCCGGAGTTGAGTTGGGGTTTTCCTTCCTCACCAACATCATACGCAGGTAGAGAAAAAACAGAACCAATACGGCCGCGACGTAAAGCACGTTTACGAAGAACGACATCAGTTGCTCCTTTGTAATTCGCCTCCGCCAACTGACGGATGCGATGGTTGTTAAGGCAAGGAAACTCTATAACTAACGTAGTAAATTGTCAATCAATGAACATAAAAAAATCCAGCTTTCGCAGGATCTTTTCTTATTTGTAGCCCCAACGAGGATCGAACTCGTATTTTCGCCTTGAAAGGGCAATGTCCTAACCATTAGACGATGGGGCCATGTGACAGTTGAAAGTCAAAAGTCATGAACTACAATATACCAATTTTTTTACACAAAGTCAATGCTAGGTGTTTTTTTGATTATTTTGTTAATCGTGCTAAAATCAATATTATTATATGAATCCCCTCCAATCAATCATCGCTACCGACTTGCAGTTAAGTGCATTTCTAATCTCAATTAGAGACGCCTTCACTGTAAAAGTTTTTATCGGCATAACCTGGCTAGGCGAGATCCCGACAGTCCTAGTGCTCGCATTGGCAGTTTCCATATTATTGTGGCAATCAAAAAAATTTCTGCCGATCATCGCCTTGTGGATTACAATTATTGGTAGCGAGAGCGTCACCTTTGCTTTAAAATTGCTTCTTCACCGACCAAGACCGCTGAACGCCGCAATCCTAGAAACTTCAAACTCATTCCCCAGCGGCCATGCCACCATCGCCGTCGCCTTTTACGGTTTTCTCGCCTTTCTACTATTACAAAAAATATCCCGCAAACTGCATCGCAGCCTGATAATCACTCTCACCTCAATCATAATTTTGGCAATCGGCTTCAGCCGACTTTATCTCGGAGTTCACTACCTCAGCGATGTCCTCGCCGGCTATCTCGTCGGCCTCACCTGGCTGATCATCGGCATCAGGCTTTCTTCGCGCGATACTTCTACTCTGCCGGCAAAAAAGCAATCTTCTCCAACAATTTAAACGGATGTTCTTTGTGGAAATTTCCTTCGTAAACTTTGAGGCATTTTTTCAGCTTGGCCGGCAAGGCAGCCTGTAATTCGTTTTTAACTTCAGCTGGAGCAAACATATGAGTTTCTTCTACGGCTGATTTTGAAAGCAGGTAAGTGAGGTGCTTTTTAAAAGCATTCAAAAATTCTGCGTGACGCGCAACCTTTAAATTCTTACTTCCACCGGACTCATTTACTACGAAGCCGGATGTGATCAGAGGATTGGTCTTCCCGACCAGCATACTGTCGGCCTTGGCGATCTCACCATTTGTTGCCAGATAAAAGTCCACTTCAAAGTCGCCGGAAACTACCAATAAAGCTGTCCCCTTTTTAAATTGCGGCAGATTGGCTGAGATTTGCATACGAAAAGGTTTAAATATTTAATCATCATCAGTATAACACGCAAAGAAAAAATTTGCACTTGATTTCGAAGCAGCCCAAGACCGTGCAGGGCAAGAGTCTTGCCAAATATAGTTGCATATAGTAGCCTCAATAATGTGTTCTCTAACAACTTTTCATCAACGGGAGTTACAAATGGAAGCTTATCTAAGCCTACCATTGATATTGATTTTTTTGGTAGTGAGCGGGATCAACTCTGTTACAAAGATGAGGCGTCGCCGAAGGAAACTACGGCAAGAATGGCTGGCGGAAATCTGCGCAGGCTACCCTTCTGCAGTGAGCATGTGGTTTTACAACTGGCTCGTGGATTATAGGTGGCCGGACGAAACGCCGATTACCCGCGAAACTCCGCTCAGCCCGGATGAGATCGACGAAAGTCTGGCGGCGGCCATACGTGTATTTGGATGCAACCTTCTCTGCAGCGCGGAGATTGAAACTGCCGGCGAATTCGTCGACCTGATCGAAAGACAAACACAGCACAGAGGCAATAGAAAAAAAATCGCGAGCTAGAGCGCTCGCCAAATAATGATGGACAAACCCAAAGGAGTTACCGTGATTAACCCCGCAACTGTATGTGAAACGCTGGCGATGCTCGTGTTCGCGCTATCGATC
>JBBTSL010000044.1:0-9084 GCA_038064745.1 Patescibacteria group bacterium
TTATATATAAGCGACGGTGGATAACTAAAGTTCAATCAAAGTCTGATCCCCGATAATCAATCGATGAACCTTCTTGGTTTTATTTTTTATAATTCTTGCCTGATCGCCGATAATGCTGTCGGCGATTTTAATTTTAGATTCGATGGAGCAGTTTGAGAAAATTATCGAGCTTTTTATATCAGCCAGATGGACTAAGGAGCCGGAGCCGATCGTCACGCTGGGGCCGATTGAACATTGCTTTAACCTGCAATGATTTCCGATTATTACCGGACCGGTTATTTTTACTCCCGGACCGATCTTCGTACCCTCGCCGATATGAACGTTTCCTTTTATTGTCGCCTTGCCCGTACCCAGATTACCAAACTCCTCCTTCTTCATTTCATCGAGCAAGAGGTTGTTTGCCAGGATCAGATCCTCGGGCTTGCCGGTATCTTTCCACCAACCGGTAATCTCCGACCACGCGACCCGCTTATTATTCTTCAAAAAATAAGAGTGAATATCCGAAATTTCATATTCGCCTCGCTCTGATTTCTGAATATGTTCGAAAGCCTCGAAAAATATTTTCGGACCATACAAATAAATACCGGTAACGGCGAAATTGTTGGCTGGAGCTTCGGGCTTTTCCTCCACCGCGATAAGTTTGCCGGCTTTATCAAAAACCGGAACTCCAAACCGCTCCGGATCCGGCACCTTCGAGAAGGCCAACAGACAATCAAGGTTCTCCTTATCAAATTTATCGAAAATATTCTTGATGCTTCCAAGGATAATATTGTCGGACAAATAAAACATAAACGGATCATCGCCGATGAACTCCTTCGCGCAGTTCACCACATGCGCGATCCCCTGCGGTCCGCCTGTCTGCTCAAAATATCTGATTGAAACTCCCCAGCGCGATCCATCGCCGATGACCTTCTGTAATTGATTTTCTCCCGGATTAGTATTTATAAAAATCTCTTTGACACCCGCCTCGACGACTTTATCAATCGCATGAAAAATCATCGGCTTGTTGGCAAGCGGGATGAGGTGCTTATTGATAGTAGTAGTAATCGGGCGAAGCCTAGTCGCTCTGCCGCCCCCGGTTAAAATAGCTTTCGTAATTTTCATACTGTATATATGTTACCAGAATATAATAACTCTAACAATCGCCCTATAAACCACCATCAGTGGATTGGCGACGTAAACCAAAAGCGGATTGTTCATGTCCGGCTTGACCCCAAATATAATTTTACCGGCGGACATTCGAACAAGCTCGCGATCGCCAATAGTCCGCAATTGCTGAATTTTTTTTCGCTTCGAAAGCCACATTCGCCAATTTTTCAAATCTAACCAATAGGCGTAAATTTTGAACTTCTCATTCCCCCAGCCTTTCAGAAGAAAAAAAACGAGGAGACCAATCTCCATAAATAATAAAATCGGAAGCAACAAGATTAATGTGACCGTACGATAATACATCAAAAGAACCGCATAACGATTCCGTTCCATAAAGTAAAATTTCGAAGAACTGCGATTGAATTCATACTTATGATGAAAAATCGCGTCCCTGATCATCGCAACTTTGAAGCCCGCGAGCTTCAGGCGCAATGAATACTCGACATCTTCATGATACGCAAACAGATCAGCATCAAGCGATCCAAATTTTTTAACTAAGTCCGATCTCATCATGAGGCCGGCCCCGCTGGCGTAGCCAACCTCCTCGACCGGCTTCAAATTTAATTCAGATAACTTTTTTCCAAAATGATCAATGAAGGCAAAGCCGAGATAATTGAATGAATTTCCCGCGGTATTAACCCGATCAGTCCCAGCCAGCATAATAAGCGCCTGCGCGCAACCGATACTCTTGTCCGATTCCATTGCCTTGACGAGTTTAGCTAGACAGTCAGAGGCAAAGTATCCGTCCTGATTATGCAGAAAAATATAATCGAATCCGTGGTCCAATGCCCAGTTAATCCCGACGTTGTTCCCTCCGGTGTAGCCTAGATTCTTCTCCTGCGGCAGCACGATAACTTCAGGAAGTGATTTGCCGGACAACGGCAAAACGACCTCATTTATCTTATTCAATGACGATCCCTCGGTAGGGTGCGGATTGTCTACCACAACCAATGACAACCTATCCCTGGGGTAGGAAGTTTTCTGAAGCGCCCGAACCATATCCTCAAGATAAGGCTCGGAATGATAAGATAAATATACCACCGCTACTTTAGGCAGTTTTTTTTCTTCCATAATAAAATTTATTATTACCGCGCCACTTCCACATATACCTCAGCCAGCTGGCAACATGGACGCGCGCCAATTTATTTCGGAGGAATGCTGAGAAGATTCCGGGGATCGCCGCTGAACCGCGTGAATGAACGTGCTCTATCGATACCATCGGAAAATAATAAACTCCCCATCCCTTCTCCCAAAATCTGCGACAGAGATCACTATCCTCATAATACATCCAGAAACTCTCATCGAAGATGCCGACTTCAGCTAGGGCGCTCCCGCGAATAAAAAGCGCCGAACCCATCAGCCAATCAACCGGGCGCTTCTCCTGATGGTCATACTCCTTCATCGCGAAATAACGCTGATACCTCTCTCCCTTTTTGTTTGTAATGGTAGTCCTGATAAAAAACGGATGCCAAAATGACGGAAATCGATAGCAGGAATATTGAATAGAGCGATCGGGATATAAAATTTTCGGTCCGACGATCCCAATCTTCTTCTCCTGCTCCATAAAATCATAAAGTTTCCGAATTGTTTTCTCGCCCGGATAAAAATACGTATCTGGATTCAGAACAAAATAATATTGCGACTGAGCTGAAGCCAAACCAATATTCTGAGCGACACCGAAACCAACATTCTTCGATTGTGGCAGTAGCCGCGCCTCTGGATATTTATTCTTTAGTAATTCCAGACTACCGTCATCAGAGGCATTGTCGACGACAACCACATCAATCGAAAGACTCTCCCCCTTAATATCCTCAAACAAAGAAGCCAGGCAGCGATCAATCCGCTCCTTCATATTATAGTTCACAATCACCACGCTTACATCATGCATATCTATCGTTCACATTCTAAATTCTAGATTCTATATTTAAAATTCTTCGCCATCTCACATATACATCCACTGTCCCATTTTCTTCCAGCCAACGACAGCTCCGGACTGAATTCTTTTTCTCTCAATCTTTAGCCAATCCCGCTCCGACCAGAGCTCAGAGAGACCATGAAGTGTTGCTCGGTCAAACAGTACTAGGTAACCGAACTTCATTAATTCATACCATAAAATCCAGGGAAAATCAAGGATGAAATTTGGCCACTGCTCGTTCTTAATCAGAGTCGCCAGATGATTTCTATAACTATAATATTTGACGATCGCGGATTGATTTTGTTTATTACTAACCGTCGACCAGAGACCTCGAGTGGCATCAGGCGCGCCCCTCTCGTGATACGCTACCTTGTCCAACAAAACTGCCGACTCGAACCCCCTCAGCTGGAGCTGCCACGCGAGATCCATGTCCTCCTGATATGAAAAATAAAATTGATCAAACAGGCGGCCGCCGGTGGCAAATCGAATAGCCTCGCGCCGGTACATAGCGACGGTGGCAGAAACACCAAAAACAAAACACGGTCCGGTACGGGTGGCGGACTCGGATTGCAGGCCCCAGGGCTCACCTGCCTTGCGATCAGAGAATCTCCGGCGCCGATCAACAGTTAACCCCAGTGAATCGACTATCCCATCTCTCGCATTATTTTCAATTCGCATCAGCCTGGGACTTGCGCTCGCCACCTTTTGGTTGTGATCCAAAAAATTAATCATTCCTTCGAAAACATCCGCTCCAAAAATAACATCCTGATTCAAAATTAGTATATAGTCCGAGCCCGACATTTGAAATAAAATATTATGGCCTCCGGAAAAACCCACATTTGTTTTCTGAGGAAAAAATTTAACACTTCGATCTCCTCCTGCCCCCGCCTTAATGACCCCCCCTTGAATCCCCTCCTTAAAAAGAGGGGAACTAATTGCAGTATCAATAATTTTTGCGGAGTCATCGGTTGAGCCATTGTCGAGGATCAGTAGATCCCAGTCGCGGAAGGTCTGCGAACTTAGCGAATTGAATAGACCCGATAAATGCTTGGCCCCATTCCAAACGACAAGTTGTACGGTTAGCTTTGCCATATTCCCCATTTCTGAAAATATCTAAACAGGCTGACAATAAAATTTTTCTGCTTCCACAGAAATGAACGGCGCTGGAAACTCCGGCCACCAAGATCCACCGCGCGAACGACCGGTGTGTACCATACCTCGAAGCCGCGCGCCGCGGCCTCGCGACAGAGATCAACGTCCTCGAACCAGATAAAATATCGCGGATCGAAAAGCCGCCCGAGTTTCTCATACAATTCACGCCGAACCAGCATGAGCGAGCCCTGCACCGCATCAACCCGCTGATCGACTTCATGATCAATGTCGCTCATCATATATCTCCCAACTAAAAAAGGAAAAACGTGGGGTAATTTTGATAAAATCAGCAATTGATCAAGCAATCTCGGGAAACGACGCGGGGCGGTTTTTTTGTTGAATTCCCCATTTGAATTTAGCAGGGTACAGCCGATAACTCCGGCGCGCGGATGATCATCGGCCCAGGCAACCAACCTCGCGAGACTCCCCCGCTCCAACTTCATATCCGGGTTGAGAAGTAGAAGATATTTTCCTTTGGCGTTTTTCGCAAGTTCATTGTTGGCAAATCCAAATCCCTTGTTCTCGCCGAACGACAAAAAAAATAAGTTCGGAAACTTCTGCCGAACAACGGTAATGGTCCCATCTTTCGAAGCATTGTCAGCGATCAGCTGTTCATATTCCACGCCCTCGGCGGCCTCCTGAACCGAATTGATCTGATCGGCGATATGCTTCACCGAATTCCAGGTGACTGTTAAAACGGAAACGAGCATACCTGAAGGATTAGCTACGATTTTTTTAGAGCGCTTTTCAGAAAATTAACCGTCGGGATCGCGGTCGGATCGATCCCTTCGAGGATCGCCAGATAAAAACTGAGATAACTGCTCAGAACCAGTATCTCCATCGACTGAAGGAGCGCCTTCTGCTCAGAACATTGGTAAGAAATATAACTTAACTTACTTTTTTTCAGAATTTCCTTCGTCACTGCAAAACGTTTCTGCACTCTCGGACTATACTTTGAAGATTCTATAAAAACAAACGTGCCTGGGCCACCAGCCGGGAACGAAAGACCCTCGAGCAGGTGATGATTTAATTCCGGAATCAGAAAATAACCGCCAAAGCGCTTGGCATTTTCGTTGAGCTGGTTGGCCGCGATATGCACATTGCCGGAGAGGTGCTCAGCGCCGACGAACCACACGTTGCCTGTAAGTAAATTTCCGGCAAACAACTTCGCTGCATTCTGACCGCCATTATTTCCTGTTCCAAATGAATCCTGACAGCGCCTTACCACCGCCACCGCTTCTTTAATTTGGGCGATAGAAATTTTCAGTAAGCCCAATTTGCTCAGGATGAGCAACGGTCCAAAAGTTGTATAGCCCAATCCCATCCGCGGCGAACCACAAGGATTATTATTAATTTTGAATATGAGAGCCGGAATTTTATTGGCCCCTGCATAGCGCGCGAGTTCTCCGCCTGAAGTTACAACCACCAATTTCGCCCCGCGTTTGTGAGCGGCCCGCAAGGCCGAGAGCGTCTCCTCGGTGCCACCGGAATAGCTCACCGCGATGGCAAGTGTATCTCGGTCAACCATCCCCGGCGCGTCATAGTCATTTACAATTTCGGCCGGAAGTTTTAAATCTTTTTTATAAATCGAGCTAATGCAATGCGCGCCGAGCGCGGACCCGCCCATCCCAAAAAAAACAATCTTTTTCGTCTTTTTATAGGATACCGGCAACTTCAGCTCTCGCGCCTCTTCCGCAATCTGCTCGATTTGATCCGCCAGTTTCAAAAGACTCCCAAGCATATTTTGGGAATCTAATTTCATTATGTTCTGAGTTGAATCTAATATGGAAGGCATGCGAGTTTACGGCTTAATCTCGCGCTGTAATTTTGTCCAGCGTTTCTTGAGTTCGCGGATCAGATGACTCTGAACTTCCTCAGCCAATTCCTTCTTGGCGGCGTATTCCGCCACCGCGCGCTCCACCAGAGCGTCATACATCTCCTTGGTAGGACCTTCGAGCTGTTTCAGACTCACAACCAGTTCATTGAAGAGCGGCTCTAGATGAGTGGAAAGTTTCGCTCGCATTTCCTTGCCTTTTGGCGTAGCATTCAGCCACATCAGCGCCGCGCCAAGCAGACCCCCCAAGAAAACGCCTTTTTTAAATCTTCCCATATGATTTTAGTTATTATATTAAGTCCCACAGCCAGGAGCTGTCGCTCCGGCTGTGCCAGCCTGTGCCAGCCCAAACCCGGCCTGGAATGAGCTATTGTTTAAAGGCTGAGAACATTCGGCTGGAGCTTTGTCGAAAGCGGCGCAGATTGCCTGCTTGATCGCCTCCGGCGTACGCGCCGCCTGCGACTGCACGCCATTGATCACGAGAGTTGGCGAGCCCTGAACGCCGTATTTCGTGTTCTCGCTATCATGTATTGGATATTGCGGAAACTGACCGGAGAGCCAGGAAGCCTGATCGTTGAACTTGGCGGTAATTCCAAACTGTTTATCCGTACTGCCGACGCAGCTGTTGAGTGAAGACTCATTGACTCCAGCCTGCTTCAGACAGCTCCCGTAGTCCGCTTCCGCACCATTGTTCTGTCCGGCGGCGAAGAAACATTTGAGATAGGCGGAATACTTCGTCGGCTGATCCTTCAGAATACAAAATTGGCGGGTATTTTCATCGATTTCCTTTTTGCCGTGCATGGCATAATTTACATATTTGATGGAAAGATCGGCTTTATTCTTCAATAGATCCCAAGCGGGAAGGAAGGCCTTCTCCATCTGCAGACCATATGGACAATAGGACATTACAAACAACTCAACTTTTGGTTTGGCTGTTTTCGGAATATTTGTCTGTGGCGGAGTTTGGTTTTGAGCGGCGGCCGGCGCGGAGGGCTGAGCGGTGTTGCCAGCGACCGCGACAGAATCGGCCTTACTCCCGATCGATACTTTGCCCTGCAGAACCAATGTCCCAAGAACAATAAAACCTAAAGTGCCGAGACATAGAACCCCTCCGACTAACCCGATGAGGAGCGCGGACTTCGCGTCCAGCAACTCCAAGATGCTTTTCTTTTCTTCCATAGAATAGATAAATTAAAATAGAAAATTAATAATGAATAAAATATAGTATAGCAGAATTACTTTTTCTTGGCAACCAAATGCTGGTTGGGGGACGGAACGTGTTGAAGTAAATAACTTTCCACGTAAATTAAGCCATTTACAAATCGTTTAAACCGGCGCGTAAGACCGCTACCTGAATTTTGGGTAAAATAAGACTCATTATTAATCTGTCCGCCGCCGAGTTTCCCGGATGCATGGCTCATCGAAAAGAATGCGGCTAAGCCAAGTAATTGACCCAAGATATGTTCGCTATAATTCAACGACCGGATTTCGAAACCGGACTTTTCGACCAACTCGACTAGAGAGTTGCGAGAATAATATTGGATGTGGCCGGCGAACCTCTTGGTGAGATTTCCAACCCACCCCTTCCCCGCCCAAGCGGGGATTAAAAATTTAAGAAGATGCCAGATAGATAATATATCTCCCTCGCACGGAACGAAAGCATAGAGGGTTCCGCCCGGCTTGAGGACGCGATTTACCTCCCGCATAAATGCGACCGGATCATCGACGTGTTCCAAAACATCGAAAATCACCACCGCCGAAATTGATCGATCGCTATAAGGCACACTACTGCCGTTCTGTTCTGAATATAGGACACCATCCAAACTCCGCCGCGCAATTTCTAACGCCTTCCTGCTGATATCCGAACCATGGCAAACAAGGTCCGGCCTTAATTTTTTTATCGCGCGAATAAACTGCCCCGCGCCACAGCCAACCTCGAGAACATTATCGCCTTTATGTAGTGGCGCCAAAGCTGCCAGCGCCGCGCGAAGGCGGATGCTGGTGGGGTCGCCGGGGAAAAGCGAAGCGGTTCCTCTGCCCCAAATCGAAGATTCGTAATTAAATGTCATACTGATCCGCTGTAAACTTCCTCAAGCAAGTCAGTGTGCTTCTTCAGGCTAAATTCTTTCACGATCAACTCACGCCCGGCCGAGCCCAATCCGGCTCTCTCCGCCGTTGAAAGACGCATAAATTTCTCCAAAGCGTCTATCAGGCCGCGCTCCGCTCCCGATTCAAACAAAAATCCCGTCTTTCCATCTTTGACCCGCCCCCGAATGCCGGGCACGTCGCTCGCAATCACGGGACATCCCGAGGCAAGCGCTTCGCCGGCCACAAGTGAAAATGATTCTGAAAAAGACGGGATGATTACCGCGGCCGCCAGCCGATAATATTTCGCGAGACGATTCTTGTCATAGCAAGGTCCCTGCCAATGAATGCGGTCGGCCACCCCGAATTTCTCGGCCAATTTTTTGTAGCTCGATTCGCTATGACCGCCGCCAACCACCAACAAATGCGCCTGATTATCGCTCAACTTATTCCAGGCCTTGATAAGCAAGGGCAAGCCCTTAACCGAAAGAAAATTTCCAACAAAAAGAAATAAATCTTTCCCGACCAGTTTGTCCAGGCCAAATTCATTGGGAGAAACAACGCCGGGCGAAAAAATTCCAATATCGATGCCGTTTGGCAAAAGAACTTTTTGCGATGAGGATATTTTCTTATCAAGAGAAAAGGAATGATTGTCGTCAACCAAAATCACGCGCCTGGCTCCGCGGATAATGTAAGGCGCGAGGAAGCGGTCATAGATGAGCTTGATGGGCTTCTTAAATAATGCAGTCGGCTGGGCATCCATATGGTAAGTAATAATATATGGAACCTTGCCGCTATTCAACCAGACCGACTCTGCTCCGCCATAAAAAGGATAATGAAGGTGGATCAAGTCGAAGCCCGCCAACTGCTTTCGCCAAGCAGGAACCCAGCCCGCGGCGCCACCAGGGATAAGGGGCCGGCTACGGACTATCTTGATGTGTTTTAGGGC
>JBBTSL010000045.1:0-1280 GCA_038064745.1 Patescibacteria group bacterium
TCGGAACGGCATACGAAGGAGTAGCAAGAAAGCACACCGCGTTCCAGCGGGCGCAGGCCGAACAGGCCGCGGCCGAACAGGCACTGCTGGCACTGATGCGACCCGCGGTAAATGCCGCGCTGATCGCGTTCAACCAGTCCGGCAGCTTCGCCTACTCCTTTGGGACAGCGACCACGCGCCTGCGCTACGATCGCGACGGACCGGTCGTAGAGATCGAGCTCGGGACGCCCACGTACCGTGACAGCGGTGCGGCGGTGCAGGTCGAGCACTTCTCCGGTCGGAGCGAAAGTCATCGAGCCTTTTTCGAGGCGATGCGGAGCTTCTTCCAGCAGCACCTCCCATCGGCCGGAAGCTGTCGGGTGTGGACAATGATCAGCAGCTACTACATGGAGAGCAACCCGTAGATCGCCGCGGCGATCACGACGACGAGACGACCCGGAACCCCCGGGCCGTCTTCTGTTTTCGACATTGATTTTGTTCGGAGCAGATGTTATAAAATGCTCGTCACCTGGAATGTGCATGCGCGAAATCATCCTGTTTCTGACCGCTCTCTTCGGAAGCTCGGTCGTCGCGATCTTCGTTCTCTCTGTGCTCGTGGGAGCGGTCGTCTGGTTCATCCTCTGGCTGTTGAAGCCCGCGGCGTGGACGCCGGTGATCGTGCGCTACCGTTCGAGCGGGGTGGTGGTGCACCGGGCGTATTCGGCGGAGGCGTGGGTGAATGTCTACATGCCACTTCCTTTCCCGGCCTTCATCATCCCGGGCATGGACTTCCTCTTCTTTATGCCCCCACCGATGCCCGTGTTGCAGCGGCAGTTGGTACCATCCGCTCCACATCTCCTTATCGTGGTGAGCGGAGTAGAAGTGTGGATGCGCTGCAATGACGACGCATACCAACGCTGGCCGAATCGGGCCAAGGTGCGGGTGGAGTACGAGCTGCGAGACGGCGTCATCTCCATCGTCGAAGCCTGGTGGCCCTAGGTGCGAACGGCGCCCATCCCACGTCACAACGTCAACGCAGCGGCCTGGACAACCCCCGGGCCGTTGACCGTTTTGTGGGCAAACCTTGCTTGCCGGTATCGGTTCATCGTGATATTCTCTTCGCGCCGAGATACGTAATGGGCTTTCCCATTTGAGGCTAGTTTCGATGAATGAGGAAGCACATTTCGCGAGGCGTACTTCACGGTACGGTGAGCGAATGTGCGACGAATGATTCGAAAATAGACCAAATGGGGAAGACTATTCTTCCGGGGTAGCTCAGCGGCAGAGCGAAGGACTGTTAA
>JBBTSL010000045.1:1290-27722 GCA_038064745.1 Patescibacteria group bacterium
GTCGTGGTCGTTTTTGTGGGAAAGAACCTTGCCGATCACGATTTGGCATGGTACTCTCTCGTCGCTCGATATCATATTCCGGGGTAGCTCAGCGGCAGAGCGAAGGACTGTTAATCCTCAGGTCGCGGGTTCGATCCCCGCCCCCGGAGCCATGAGTGAACGTGTGTGGCAACCCACATGCGTTCAGTCAAAAAACCACTACGAAAGTAGCGGTTTTTTGTTGCCTGCCTGGCTTTCCTGGTTCGGGAAAAAGTTCGATATCCAGTTGTTCGCTTACGACAGGGGTGGGATGAGGAACCAGACGAAGGTTCTATTCTGAGGATATTCCCGAATGAAGTTAACGGTTCGATACCCGACCTAAGTATCGCGTATTCAAAATCGTGTATTTAGAGGTATTATTTCTCTGTGGATCTTTCAAAATTATTATCGGCTCTGGTCGGGGTTTATCCCTGCGGTTGCGGGTGTCGGTGCAATTCCGACAGAAATGTTGATTACATGTCAGGTATTGACCGTAATCGTAATCTCTATGATCAATAAAAAGATCGAAGTTCTTTGGAAGAAGATGCCTTTACTTCCACTCACAGCGTTCTCTATGGGTTACTTGTTGCGCGATTTATTCGTCAGCATTCTCCTAGGTGAACTCGCGACCAGATTTGATAATGGCGAGTTGGCAAAAATATGATTCTGGACGAAGAATTTTCGGATAAATTTACTAAATTACTGCATGATTCAGGATATCGGAATAACCTTGAATCGTTCGTAAATCTTTTGCGTTGGACACGGGTGCCTTTTTTGAAGAGAAATGGTTTGTTTATGGCGGTAATGCAGACGAATATGTTGCGTTATCTCGTCGCTTTTCAAAAAGAATTGAGGAGACTTGAAAAAGAAAGTAAGGCGACAACTGATGTAAAAGAAAAGTCAGAAGTGGAAAGAAAGATTCTGATTGAAAAACAATGGATTCGCACTCTCTACACAATTGCAGATGGAATAGCTTGGAGGGCTTACGGCTTCAACAGACCACTATTGCGTGTAATGTCTGAAAATAGTTCCCCCGGTGATATTTCCCAAATCGATTATGATTATGTTGCCTTGTTAAGAAGGGTCCTCGCGAATGCGCCACGATCCACCTTTCGTATCGCAAATGATCTAACGAGATTTTTACGTATCGCAGATTTTACCGTTTTTTATCCCGATGGCAGGGTGATTCTCTACGAGATCAAAGAAAAGGGTAAAAAGATTTTCGATGTTGGATCTATTTTGAATGAAATGAAATTGCACCGCGTTAAGCCAAACCCGCAAAAGTTTCGACATCTGGTAGCCCAAATGGCA
This sequence comes from Patescibacteria group bacterium, assembly GCA_038064745.1. Lineage (GTDB taxonomy): Bacteria > Patescibacteriota > Patescibacteriia > Magasanikbacterales > GWA2-37-8 > JAKANM01. Next base: position 2,620 of record JBBTSL010000045.1, read on the forward strand.
GTTATAAACAATAAGATCGACGTACCCATCATTCAGGGCAACAAGATCACAAGTAGGTTAGAAGTTGAGATACTCGATCTTGATTTTCCAATTCACACTCATTTGAAAAAGTTGAAAGGACTAATTAAGAAGGCGGATAAAAATGTAATCGCTACGGAATTAGTTGAGGATGGTTATTATATACAGGTACTCGCGCTCGATAGAATCAAGAAAGGTCATGATTCCGAAAGTACAAAGAGACAGATGGATGCTGCGCCAGAGTGGATAAAAGAATGTGGCGGATCTACTATTAAAATAGGCAGTTGGGACGCATTCCTCGAGGCTGGAACCGAATTCCCAAGAAACATTTTGCCATACTCCGTTCTTCCATTTTCTGCTAAAGATTGTGCCAGAATCATTTTGGGCTATGTTCGGATATCGGTATTTATTAAGGTTGAGTCCCTCAAGGAGAAGTTGATTGAGGAAGGATGGGACGTTGTGGTCAAAGACCCAACGGATGGATTCGCACATAATTCAAAACGATCTGGCGAACCCATGTTTAGTAAAAACCACGAAGACGTTTTATTTCAACTTAAGCGCAGTGACGAAACAGGTACTTATAATACATCGGTACTTCTGACTCAGCTTCTAATTATGGGCAGCTCCTTTTATAGTTTCAGGTTTATTACAGACGGTGCGATGGAAATGTTTAAAAGAGCAAAATTGGATCGTGCAACAAGAAGTATTTCCATCAACTATTTAGGCGAAAGAAAAGTTTTGCGCTAGTCTATACAGATTTTATGGATCCAATTAAAACAATTGAAAATGAACTACGGAATTTGATTCACGATGTATTGTCGGATAAGTTTGGCGTTTCTTGGACTGATAATATAGACGTTGGACTGACCAAAGAATGGACGGGGCGTGGGAATTTAGAAGAAAAGGCGAAAAGGGATAGATCGATTAGAGGAGACGTGGCTATCTACGACATGCCATTGGCGTACTCAGAATTCTCGCATCTAAAGATTATTCTTGAAAACCGCAAGAGTCTGTTCGAAGAAGTTTTCAAGGAATGGGAAAAGACGATGCAGTATCTCTCTGTAGCGGAAAACTTTCGCAACGCGCTAGCACACAATAGAGACATTACCCCGACTCAACAGCAACTGCTGATTGGTATTGCTGGCGAGATTATGGATGACATATATCTTTGGCGTATAGGAACCAGCACAGCGATAAAAGAAACCGTGATTGAATTCAGAGACTACATTCCCACCGAGAACAAGATGGAAAGCGAAGTTTTAGAAGCATCCAGAGTTTTTGTTGTTGATTTGAACAATCTGATCGTTGATGCCTTGAAAAAGAGCGGCTTTGACGATAAAAAGATAGTTGAGAAAAGAGAAGAATTCGTTTCTCAGATCACTGCACCGCAGATTTCGGTAGATACGCACACGTCACCTAAGGGTCAACCAAATTCTCAGCAAAACGGAATTAAGTGCAAAAGTTTCATCACCAGCATTCGCTATAAGCCAGCGTGCAAAGTGGATTTAAATTCGATCCTAACTTGCTTCGGTAGGCAATACTTTTCAATTCAGTTTGTACTTAACAAACCCATAAATGTCGATTCGTTGGTTCACTGGTCTGTAGAAAAAGCAGGTCTAAATCCTGGTAGCACCGTAAAAAGTGGAGACGCTTTCGATAACGTAGATTACAAACTTTTGAACGGAAAGTTGAGAATTAACGTTTCAAGATCGGGTAGCATTTGCCTTACCTGCGAAGATCCAGAAAGTTTTTGGTTCCCGCACAGAATTATTTCACCAGATCATCTATTTGGTTTTGTACTTGGGAACATTACGCCTAGAGCCATGATGCATCTCCATCAACGGTCATTTCTTTCTCTTGGCACGATTGGTGATAGTTCCTCCAGTGATCGTTAGCTCAGTTCGAACGTGTCCCAGTAAATCTCGTTTCTCTTCTTTTGTCCCTTCTTTAAGGATGTATTTTGCACACGCGTACACGTCAATGTCTGGCATGATTTCGGCAACTTTTGCGGTTGCAATGTGACCACCGAGACTCGAGATCATCTTGGTTAGCCGATCTATTTCCTCTTTGATCCGCGCGACAGCGGCGAGTTCATCGATGTCGACGCTCTCAATGATTTTACAGAGCTGGCTCAATAGCTCTTCTTCTCGAATGTACGGCTCTTTACAGCCGGTTACCCAGCGTTTCATGCATCCGTAGTAAACGTATCGCTTTATCGTGCCGTCCTTCAAACGCTTCTTCTTTTCTTCGGCACTGATTCCTGAATTACAGTTTCCACATTTAAACATTCGAGTGAATCCGAATTCGTGTGTTCCTGGCGGTACCCGTGTTCCTGTTACTTTCATGACTTCCTGAACCCGCTCAAACACATCTTTTGTTATTAACGGCTCATGTTTTCCCTGATACCACTGACCGCTCTTCTGCGGAAATTCGTATCGACCCGTGTAGAAAGGGTTATCCATCATGCGATAGATCATACTTAGCGAAACATTTTTTCCTTTGCGCGTGGTGAAGTTTTTTTCTTTCATATAGTTCTGGATATTGCGTCCTGTCCATCCTTCGTATGCAACCTTATGGAAGATCTCTTTGACCATCGGTCCACGCTCGGGATCCATGAAAATTCGACGAGCACCCTTTTCTGCATATTTGTCATGAAGATATCCGAGAGGTGACATATTCGGTCTGTATCCCATCTCCACCTTGGCTCGGAAGCCACGTTTTACGTTCACGCCTTTGTTGTCGTTCTCCAGCTTCGCCTGACCACACATCATCATGAGCATGAACTTATCGCTCGGAGAGTTTGTAAACTTCGGTCCATGTGTTCGGATCTCCTGAAGTAAACCCTGATCCATCAAGTCGACAACCGTACCAAGGTCACCCGCGTTACGACTTATACGATCTGCCGCCCACGTCAGGATTCCATCAAATTTCTTTTCCCTAATGTCCCCAATTAGACGATTAAACTCCGGGCGTGACCCGGAGTTTTTTGCGGAATGACTTTCGCGACGAACTTCTGCAACGTTTAATCCGTCCCTCACGGCTAGTTCCATGACCTCTTTTACCTGGCTCTCAATCGACAAGGCTTGTCGTTCGTCATCCTCCGACGACTTTCTCGCGTAAAGGCAGTAGCGGATTGGTATAGCCTGCGTTTCGCTGTTCGTATTTTGTCCGTACATAGATTTGGTTACTCCTTATACCCACACACTACCGCGTCTGTCCCAGGTGCCTAGTCACGACCTGTAGGCAAGCTGTAGGTAACTAATTGATTAAAAAATGCCAATATTTGCTAGTATTAGGTCAGATTTTTCTACTTTTCCCGTCATGAACAAATATGTTGCTCCTGTGGTCATTTTCTGATAAAATTCGAGGGAATATTTTTCCTATGGCAACTTCTCGAATCATCGATAATCATCGACAGTCACTTCTTGCTGCATTTCAAGAGCTTGCCTCTAAACACGAAGAAATCTCGATCGCTACAGGTTACTGGGATCTTCCAGGAACAACTCTTGTTTTGCCTCAATTAAAGGACTGTAAAAAAATCCGTCTGCTTATTGGTCGCGAACCCCTCATTCCCCGATACCAATTAACAAAACCCGAAGTTGATTTTCCCGATAAGGATTTTTTCTCAGACTTGGAACGCCTTGAACACAATGAAACTTTTAGAGAGTCCGTCGTTAAAATCAAAGATTTAATCGCAAAAGGCGTACTTGAGGTTAGGGTTTATAAAGAAGAATTCTTCCATGCTAAATGTTACATTTTTGGAAACTACGAATCCCCTGAAGCGGTGGGCATTATCGGCTCATCTAACTTCACGAAGAACGGCTTGACCGCCAATACTGAACTCAACGCGCTTGAGGCTGATCATCGCATCGTTACCTACACTCCACGCGTCGAAGATCAGGAGGTCGGTCACCTCGCATGGTTTGACCAATTTTGGAATAAGTCTCTTCCGTGGGATCAATCGTTTACCGCGATTATTTCCCAATCCTCACATGGCGACCTGCTCTTTACGCCATATGAGATGTACATCAAAACTTTGTACGAAATTTATAAAGAGGAGTTGGAAGACGAAGATTTGAAGGAGACCACTCGTGGAACATTTACCCTGCACGATTTTCAAATGAAAAACGTTCACGGTCTCATGCGTCGGTTACGGAAGCATAAGGTTGCGATGCTAGCTGACTCGGTAGGATTAGGAAAAACTATCACGGCGATTGAGGTCATTAAGCAGTATAAAGAATCCGGCTTGCGTGTTGAGATTATTTGTCCAAAATCTCTTACCGTGCAATGGGAGAAACAAATGGCGACGCAAAGGATGGATGGCTCTACGCCTATCACGTTGCAAAATCCTCGCGAGATCGAGCGCAGACGGGGTCTTGATTCAATTGCTGCCGTTGGATTATTCGTGATTGATGAATCGCATAACCTTAAAAGTCGTTCCGGAAAACGCTTCAAGCAAATCACTGAGTGGATTGGCGCGAATCCAAAAGCTCATGTCTTGCTTTTGACTGCTACGCCAATTAACAACCAGCTCTCCGATATCACCAACCAAATCCTGCTTGCGTGCCGAGGAGAAGCAGGTCTTCTACGCTTTGCCGTGCCAGATAAAAAGAACAAACAGACTACGATTGTTGATTTTAACCAAGCGGTAGAAAACCTCGCGCGTTCAATCAAACGAGATGCCGAGGAAGGAAAGTCCATTGACTTTGGATATGTTCGGGCAACCATGTCACCGATCCTTCGCGAGTTTGTTGTCCGTCGAACACGCCAAGGGATTGAGAAGGAATACGGCGGGCTTGTAGATGATCAGGGTATTCTTCAAACCTTTCCTAAGGTTGTTCCAGATGTTCGTGCGTATCGCTTCAATGAAGATGTTGCGAAAAGAATTCGAGACATTACCACCGATTCAGTCGATTTAGATTCACTGTATTCTTTGACGATCAGCGATATTGTTGATGCTACTCAGCGGCTCACACATCCGATCGATCAGATAAGTAACGCGCAATCCTCAGGTGAGACAGCGGATGTTACTTCTCCGATCGCCTTAATTTATCGCACGATCCTTCTGCTCGGTTTCTTACCCTACCGTTGGCAGATGTATCGAACAAAATTTTACGGAAAGACCCGCGAAGAAATTAAGGAAATGAAGCTTTCGAGCGATGAACGAAACAGTTTGTTCTCTCAGCTTAGTATCTACGGCATTCTCCGTACGATGTTCCTGAAACGTCTCGAATCTTCGGTCAGCGCAATTCATTCATCGCTGGAGACTTACGATCATAAGCTCGACATCTTTGAGCGTGGGTTACGCCAAGGGAAAATTATTACGTTAACGAACATTGATGAAATCGACGAAATTCTTGGTGACGTTGAGGATAAAGATGCAGAGGAAGTTGAAGTGCCCGAGGAATTCATTCACGACACAATCGATGAAAATAATTATGTAGTCGATGCGCTCAAAGCCGACGTTGCAAAGGAACGTGAGTTGATTGATTTGCTTCGTCAGCAATTAGTCGTCCTTCACGAAGACGACTCAAAACTCAAGACTTTTGTTGGTCTTATTGAGGATCTTGCAAAGCGTCAACCAGCTGGTAAAAAAGTCCTTATTTTCTCCTATTACGCTGACACGATTAATTATCTGCGTGAAGTGGTTGAAACGCGTACGAATGTCGTAAATAAAGATAACGCTGCATTTTTATCTTCAAATAATCGAGAGGATGCAGAATCGCTTGCGGGTCGATTCTCTCCTGTCTCCAAACAACACGCACTGAAAGATGGAGAAAAAGAATTATCCTATCTTTTTTCGACCGATATCTTGTCAGAAGGACAGAATCTTCAAGACTGCGGCATTCTTGTGAACTATGACCTTCACTGGAATCCGGTTCGTATGATCCAGAGAAACGGTCGAGTGAATCGTCTTGGAACATCATTCAAGGATGTCTACATCTATAACATTTCTCCAGAGGGACAATTGGACGAATATCTGCGTTTGGTCGCACGCCTTGAACGAAAGATCGATCTCATTCGTAACACTATCGGTACGGACACTCCAGTACTCGATGAAAAAGCGAATCCGATAGAGTTCGTTGATTCTTGGAAGGACGTTTACAGTAGTGATGTCGAGGCGCGCATGGAAGCGATTCAAAATGCTGAGGGCGAAGCTGATTTCTTGCTCGCCGAAGATGAGTTTGTTTCAGACTTGAAGAGATTCCATCACGATCCAAATCACACACCAGAACAGAAGGCGGAAATATACAATATTCCAAAAAGGAAATGGGGGGTGATGCCGACCGCGACATCTCGCGGTGATGAACGTCCCGATGTCCTCTCACTCGTTTCTCTTCAAAGCTCATCTGAAGTTACCCTTGGCTATGCTTTTGTAGCCATGAATAGAGATGGACGCGAAATGCACCACGTGCCTCAACTACAAGCTCTTGAATGGCTTCGTTCAACAATTCAACGGAGCAATGAACGTCAAGCTGATCACATCAGTGCTGATCGGGTTAATCTCTTAGCTCGCGCGAAGGAAGCCGCAGAGGCTTACCATGATGACGAAGTGGTCATCGCTCCTGTTGGACAACAAGGAGACGTTCTTCGGATCATGTACGAACTTCATTTTTCGCAAGACGATCTTGATGTTGTACGAATGGCATTTGGTACGAAGAATGTCCTTGCTCGTGAAGATATGAAAAAGTGTGTGCGTCGTATCGTAAAAACAAAGAATGAAAATGGCTCGGTCCTACAAGACGTTCAAACGATTCTTGATATCGCCCGATCACTTCAGCGTAATATTGACCGTATTGAGCGACCCAACGGAGCGGAACCACTTCTGATGTATGCCAGAACAAACGAATAACCCCAATCAACTACTTCGGAAGATTGATGATGCTCTGCGTTCGCTTGCGGAACATCATTCCTTCCAGGAAACACAGGCGGTGATAAATGCTGTCATCGCTCTTCTTGGTGTTACGAGCGAATCTGACGGCTGGAGATTGTTCAGTGATTCCGCGGGAAAAATTCGCTCAAACGGACACTGGTTCATGCCAGCTGATGGTTATGCTGACCGACGAGCAGTTTACGAGGTGGCTAAGGGAAATAATTGGAAGCTCGACTTTAAGGCATACTGGGTACAAAATACGAATAAGTCCGTCATTCATTGGGTGACGGCGATCACGCCCAATTTCGAGGACGCTCCCTGGTTAGCGTCAGAAAATGTCGGCATTGATTTCGTTATTCCAGAAAAGGCTGATCGAGTTTTCGTTGTTTTAAGCAAGGAGCACGCTTTGCGTGTTATTGAGTTGCGTGATCACCTCTCTCCGACTGCTTCTGAGATTTTTTCAAAATGGACTCAGTCCTTTGATTTTTCCAACAAGGCACAGCTCCACCAAATACTTTGGGATAGCTTTAATTTTGAGGCAATTAATAAAGTCTTTTACAAGACAATTAGCTCATTCTTTACTGAGCTTAAGCAGCATCTCCTTTCAAAATCAAAAGACCTGTTTGACGATCATTCGGCGGCTTTATTTGTAAACCGTCTTATTGGTCGCATCATTTTCTGTTGGTTCATTGATAAAAAAGGAATTTTAAATACAGAAGTTAATTACTTTCAAACAAATGGCTTAACCGCGTCTGAACATTATCGCACAAAACTCGAAACACTATTTTTTAGAATTCTTAACACGCCAGTTGACGAACGTGTCAGTGGACTGGATATAAAAACTCCATTTCTCAACGGAGGTTTATTTGAAGCAAAGACTGGTGACCACGAAGGAGATCCTCGCGTTTCATTTCCGGCAGATTATTTTGACCGGCTTTACGAATTTCTTCGCCGCTATAACTTTACTACCGACGAATCCTCGAGTACGTTCCAGCAAGTAGCAATCGACCCTGAGATGCTCGGTCGTATTTTTGAAAACCTGCTTGCCGAGCAAATTGAAGAAACCGGCGAACAGGCTCGCAAGGCGAAGGGTGCATTCTACACCCCACGGGAGATCGTTGATTACATGTGTAAGGAGAGTCTACGAGAATATCTCCGATCTAGGGTTCCTGAAACGACGGATCGTGACGAACAGCTCGCGAAGTTACTTGATAAAAAACCGCATGAGTTCCGGGATCAGCAACGGAATTATCGGGGAGACCTTAAACCGTATAAACACGACATTCTCGAAGCCCTAGAAGAGCTTACGGTGCTCGACCCAGCTTGTGGATCAGGTGCTTTTCCAATGGGCATGCTCCAGCTTCTCCTGGAAACATACGATCGCTTGGAGAGCGATTACGATCCCTACAAGAAAAAGTTAACGATCATCAAGAACAACATCTTTGGTGTTGATATTGAGCCAATGGCGGTAGAGATTGCCCGCCTCCGTGCTTGGCTTTCTATTATTGTTGACGAAGACGTCACCGATGGCCGAATTGAGCCTTTACCAAACCTTGATTTCAAATTTGTTTGTGCCAACACGCTGATTCCGTTAGATCACTCCGAAGGTCTGTATGACACATTGAATGTCGACCAATTAATTGAGATTCGAGATGAATATTTTCGAGCGAGAAAATATACTCGAAAACAAGAATTAAGAGAAAAGTTTAGTCTTTTAATAAAAGGAAGAGGGATGAATGGGATGTTCGCATCCGAGAGAGAAAAACAGCTTAAGACATATCAGCCATTCAACGCGGAAAATTCAGCACTATTTTTCGACTCGCGAGTAATGTTTGGAATGGTGGATGGTTTCAATATCGTGATTGGTAACCCGCCGTATATTAGTCATGATAAATTCCAATTGCCAGAAGAAGTGTTGAATGGATACCGTTCATACCAACCATTCGCCGATTTGTACTGTTACTTTTTTGAACTTGCCATTCTTCTAACCCAAAAAAAACACGGCGTTGTTTCATTCATAACATCCAATTCCTACATCAAAGCCGAATACGGAAAGGGTTTGCGTAAACTATTATCGGAGACAAGCACTTTGATAAACTTGATCAATATTGATCAGTCTCAGGTTTTTGAGTCCGCAACTGTCAATACAGCTATCCTGATTAGTAAAAGCCAGTTGACTGATGCAGACGTGACTATATTCAATGCACCTTACGATAATAAAGATACCGACTTTAGGAAATACATTCAGACAAATTCGTTTTCAAAAAAGAGTAGCTACTTTACAGAAAGCCCATGGCTGCTAATTGGGGGCAAGACTGCAGATTTGATCGATAAAATCCGAATGAGTGGCAAGACTCTTGAGAAATTAAAGACAAAAATTAGATTGGGTCTAGCCACTGGAGCAAACGAAGCTTTTGTATTAAGCGAGGAAGTAAAACAAAGGCTCATCGAGCAAGATCCTCGTAATGCTGAGGTTATTAAACCGGTCTTGAGAGGAAGAGATATATCAAGGTTTTCTTATCGTCAAAAGTTATACATATTATTGACGAAGAATGGCATCGATGTCCCCAATGATTACCCATTTGTTTATGAATACCTCAAAAGTTTCGGGGAGGCTTTCATGAACCGTGGAGCGAAGGGACAGCATTGGACTAATCTCCGTGCATGTGCATTTTTTGATGATTTCAAAAAAGATAAAATCGTTTGGATTGAGCTGACAACGAAAAGTAAGTTTGCAATGTGCAGAGAGGAAATCTACTTATTAAATTCCTGTTACTTCATGCTTACGCCCGATGGATATAATTCATCCGCACTATTAGGAGTACTTAATTCCAAGTTGATTCAGTTCTACATGGACGTGGTTTCCCAAACCAGTGGAATGGGAACCAATCGATGGATAAACGTAGTCGTGAAAGATTTTCCGGTTCCGGATCTTTCTAATACTAAAGAGGTAATAGATCTCGCACAGTTAGTTGACGAGATAACTAATTTAAAACATGCAGATCCAGAAGCTAATACGAATCTTCTCGAGTCACAAGTGAATAGAATGGTATACGAATTGTATCGTTTATCCGATGAAGAGATTATGTTAATAGAAGGTAACCAAAATTAGTTAATACGAAATAATATTCTTCTGATGTGCTAACAAAATCTAACTTCATGCAATTCCTTCGCTGTACGTGCGAGCTTTGGCTTGCAAAACAGCGACCGGATTTGTTTCCTCCCACCGATCCCGCGCTTCAGCGAATTTTCGACGAGGGAAACGTTGTTGATCGTTGGGCGCAGAAGTTGTTTCCAGACGCGGTGAACGTCGATGGATTCGGGATGCCTGCGGCGATCAATACCAAGAAAGCCATTGCGATTGGGGCGACGGCGTTGCTCCAGCCGACGTTCATGACGAGCAAGATTTCCTGCCGCTCTGACATTCTCACAAAGAATGCCGACGGCTCGTGGAGCATCTACGAAGTAAAAAGCTCAACGGACGTAAAGGAAGAGCACGTCATAGATGTGGCGTTTCAGCGCATCTGCCTTGAGGAGTCCGGAATACGCGTCGCACAAACGTTTCTTGTTCACGTCAACAATCAATACGTCAGACATGGTGAGATTAATCCTCGCGAGCTTTTTGCCATCAAAGACATTACGCACGAAGTAGAGACGGTCATGCCGATAGTAAAGAAAGAGATCCCTCGTGCGCTTTCGGTACTTGAGTGGGATAAGACACCGAGCCTTACGCACGTTTCTTCTTGTGTGAATCCTGCCGAGTGCGAATTCCTCATATGCTATTTCTCAGAGCTGAAAGACGATCACATCTATTCGATTGCAACCTCGCTTTCCAAGGAAAAGCTCACGGCATTCCTTGAGCGAGGACTTTTGAAGCCCGAGCAGATTCCCGCTGACATTATGGCTGAGTTGCCCGATATCAAACTTCCGGGAGTGCAAACCGAACCAACCCTTTCCGTCGACAAAGAAACGATAAAGTCTGAACTCGAAAGCCTCCAGTACCCGCTCTACTTTTTGGACTACGAAACATTCTTTCCCGCCGTACCAATTTTTGACGGCTACCGACCCTATCAGCAAATGGTGTTCCAGTATTCTGTTCACGTTATACGCAAACCAAACGCGGAACCAGAGCATTATGAATACCTTACGGAGGAAATGATTGATCCTGCTCATGACATCGCCACCTCGCTCAAAAACCACATTGGGGATACAGGAAGCGTCATCGTTTGGAATGCTCGCTTTGAGGCATCACGCAACGCGGAAATCGGCGAGCATCTCCCGGAGTTTGCTGACTTCATGGCGAATATCAACGACCGCATGTACGATCTCATGATGGTTGTGAAGAAGGGCTATTACGTTGATTCCCGATTCGGTGGCAGTGCATCGATCAAGAAGGTATTGCCAGTCATGTGTCCCGAACTTTCCTATAACGATCTTGCGATTCACGAGGGCGGAACAGCGTCTGCAAGTTGGACAACGCTCACCGATCCCATGACCTCACCTGAAGCAAAGGAACTGCTCAAAAAGGATATGCTCGCGTATTGCGGACTCGATACCTACGCAATGATTGCGATCTATCGCGAATTTCTTGAATCGATTAAGTAACTAGCGATTTCCGGATGGATCAATGGCAGTAATTATATGTCGTACTTTAGCGAAGTAGCATCTGTTTTTAGTGACGATTTTCCGTTGGTGACAACAAATGAGGAATTGGCTTTGCAAATAAACGCGAAAACTGATTGCGATTTATCATATGTTTCGTCAGGATGCATTGAGGAAAGAAAGAGAAAAATAGATGCACTCTGGCCTGCATTTAAGCCGTATGCTGATAAAGAATTTTTGAAAGGTATTCGGGTCAACTTTGATCAAAGGTGTTGGGAGATGTATTTGGCGAATATTTTTACCGATCACTTTGACATTTCATCAAGTGTAAAAAATCATGGTCCAGATTATGTTCTAGATGACAGGATCTGTGTTGAAGCGATTGCGTGTAAGCGAGGAGAAAGTCCGAACGGTGTTCCTGAACTTTACATAACAAACCCCACTGAAGATAAGCTTTTGTTTGTAGATACGATTCCAGAGGACAAAATGATTCTCAGGATCACCCATGCAATTCACGAGAAGTACGCGCAGTACAGTCGGTGGCTATCGAGTCTTACATCAGTAAACGAAAAGTCACCATTGGTGATCGCGGTAAACACAGGCGGTTTGGGATTTCCTAGCCCTGGAGATTTACCGCTAGTTTTGAAACCTTTATTCGGAATCGGTCACAGACAGTTCCGAAAGGAAGCAGGACGTTTAGTAGATAGTGGATGGAGCGGTCGTCCCACTATCAGTAAAAATAATGGTACGCAGATCGATGCATGCTTCTTTGAAGATCAAAAATACGCAGCCATAAGTGCCGTTTTGTTTTCAGAGACGCGAACCTTAGATCACTCATCGCATATCGGAGAGGATTGTATCGTGGTTCATAATCCGAATGCGAAAAATCCAATTGATCAAAAGGTTTTCTCTTTTCTCGACCAATGGATTGAAGCAGGAGAAAGTATCGTACATCGACCAGCTGAAATTAATCAAACTTTTTAGGCAGTGAGATTCCACCTTGTACCTTCGGCATTGTTCCTACCATGAAGTGATTCAGTGTTGTCTTTATCGCTCGGTGGTTGCCGAGGATGACGACGATATTTTTCTGATCGAGAAGCTTTGCGTCGATAATCATCTGCACGCGCTGATTTGAGGCGAGGAAAAATGGATTTGTCCGATCTATCGAGCCGAGTTCGCACATCTCCTCGCTATTCGGCACCGTGCACCACTGTAATTTTGTTTTGCTGAATATCGCTGCGTAGTTTAATCGGCGATTCGCGGACGTGATAAATGCGAGAAATCCGCCGTTGCAACGAAACAGTGTAGTCGTCACAACTGCCTCGGTCGGTACGTCGAGCACCTTCGCGATTTCGTCATATTCTCCCTCTGCCATGACGGGTAAGTCGATCACGTCGAGGTCTATTTTGAGTTCGAGTTCGTTATTCATACACGACAAGTAATGCCACATGGGTTGGGGTTGTCTAGTCTTAAAACCCTTGAAAAGCTCAATAAGTACAAGGATAAGGAAGGAAGAGAAGGAGTTGGTAACCAGACTTCACTTTGGGTGGTTTGTAAGCTATACTTTCTCTGTCTAGGTTCGACCTCCTTACAGGGGCATGTTTTGCCTATCCGGATCGCACGCAATAAGCGGCATCCGGTTAAAACGACACTCGTACGATCCGTACGGGGGTCGGGCCTAGACACCACCGGGTGTCGCTTTTTGTTTTAGCAACATCGCGGGGTTCTAATCCCTAACCACCCGCGTATGTCGCAAACGACAAATACTTCGGTGACGAAGAAGCAACCCATGAGTTGGATGAAGAAGTTCGTGATTGGTTTATCAATCTTTCTTGTCGGATCGCTAGGATTCCTCGTCATCATTACTCCAAAAGTACCGGAACTCACCCCGGAACAGAAGACCGTAATCGAAGCGGAAAAGTTAGCAACGAACGCCCTACTTGATTCCTTCATCGTATCCACGAAGATCGAAAATAATTCCATCGGCATTCCAGAGCTTCACATGGTGGTGAAGAACACTTCAGAGAAGACCATGGACGGTATCGAGATCACGGCAAGTTTTTACAACAACTTTGACGAACCTGCTGGTGAATGGGGTGACCCGAACGATAACTCTCTCCTCGTAAGATCACAGGACGTGATTGCGCCGGGTGACTCGGAACCGATGTATTGGAACCTCACCGCCTTCAGTGGAGCGACGAAGGTTACGAAGGCGAAAGTAATTCGCGTGCATTACACGGACGGCACAGAAGTCACAAGGCAATACCCCTCAGAGGATTGATCGATGAACAGCATCGCATCATATGCCAATCCTCGACTCAGTACCCATTCCAGAACGTAACATGCTTTTTCGACGGTGGTCTGGCGTGCCAATCAATCACACGTTCGGAAATAAAGGTTTGATTGATATCGACGGCAAACCGATGTTCGCCGAGCTGGCTATCGCGGAAACCATGAAACGAGACGGCTATGAAACGCGATGGGTTGAGGTGTACGGACGAGGAAATAAAGAACCGATTTATCTCACGCAGTGGAAAGATGCGCCATACAAAGATCAGATAAACATGCCAATTCAGGAACGATGGATTACGGATACTTTGGCTGGTATTGCGAGGCTGAATAACAACTCATACAAAGGTTGTTGGGATGTTCTTGCGTGGAAGGACGGCAAACTATTATTCGTCGAGTCGAAACGCAAAAAGCGCGATTCTGTGCGAGGATCACAGATCGCTTGGCTCGAGGCAGGTTTAAAATACGGGCTCACTCCTGACAACTTTCTAATCCTACAGTGGGACTTCGAGGACGCTCGACCCCGGCTATCACTTTCTCAATCTCACACTTGATCTGTTGAAGACCTTTTCAAACCCGTAGGTGACCGCAACCACGAAGGCATCCATCAGATCATCGTGCTTTTCGAATCCGAACCCAACAATCTGGGTGATAAGTTCCTTTGCACCTGTATTTGGGAAGAGAATATTCCCATCACGGATTCTTGGAGAGATCAAGTTCAGTCGCGTACGCTTATCAACGTTTCCGACGCTGAATCCGTCAGCCTTGCATCCTGTCTTTTGGAGTGCTTCAATCAGGACTCGTTGATACGTAACGTCTTCCACCGCAATAATGACGTAATATTGCTCGTTGTATTCGTTATACAGATGTACGAGTGTGTCGATTTGTTCTGTGAATCCCATCCGTTTATTGATGATTGGATTCGTGACAAGGACCTGAGGTTTTTCACGATTACCCATAACAATTACCGGAACCATTGCCGTGTAGTCCGCCGTTTCCTTGTCTGATACCGCGAGGTCAACGCCAATAATCATGGCTGGTCTGTCCGATCTCGGAGCCACGTACAGTAATTCGTCCGGATATCGCTGTATCCAATCCAACTGAACGACTCGCTCAAGGTCGGAGACAATCTTGAGTAGATATTCCATCGACCACGCGACTTCATCAACGATCTTTTTTCTGAGTTCTTCGATGTCCTCCTGTGTTTTGTATTTTCCAGGCCATAACGGTTTTCCTTCCTTATCGAGGAGAGGATATTCCACCACTTTTCCTGTTCGTTCATTTTTCTCAATCTCTTCCTTGATCCGACTGATGAGCGAATCTTCGTGGAGCAAGTTTCCAACGACTACGATGTTCGTCTTTGTGTCGCCAACTGGAATGAGATCGCGGGTAAACCACTGGTAGGTTTTTTGACGTGACTCGCGCGTCTTTACCGATGCCAAATCTTCGATGTCGTCGCAGATAATGAGATCGGGACGATTCGCTCCGTGGCGCAATCCGCGTACGCTTTGGTCAAGTGATATGGCAGTTATCCTCGCGCCGAACTTCGGTATAACGAGTGATCCCGAATTCCACTCCTCATCGTGTTCAGTGAATGGTCCGAGATCGTCACGGAGCAAGGCATTATTTTCCATTTCACGCCGAATGTTTTGTAGATGGAACCGCGCCTGTGCTTGTGTTTGGCAAACGATCAGCACGAACTTCTTTTGCTGTATTCCGAGGATCGACCACAGGGCGAGCGACATCGTGCAAATCGTGGACTTTGCTGAGCCACGGAACGCCAAAACGACGAGCATTGCGTAATCCTGCTCGGTCAGGCTCAGGAGTTCTTTCTGGAATGGCGCGGTCTCGCAAGTGATGTATTCCGAGAAGTAGACGTGGAAGAAGTAGAAATGACTTTTTGCCGTCAGCCCCGTTCGGAATCTTCTGTCCGTTCGCACCCGCCCCATGATGTTATTCAGACTCTCCGTTTCCGTTTTCATAGGGAGCAATCTCACTTGAAATAACATTTCCGAGGGTCAGCGCACGACCAATCGCTTCTTCCTCTTCCTGCGTAAGCGGACGATCAACGCGAACGCTGGCGTTCAGGTCAACGCGCGTTCCGTAGGCGCGGTGGCGGTGCTTGAGCCAAAATGTAATCGCGCCGAGGTTGCCGTTTCGAATCATGCTGATCATGTGACTTTCCGCCATGTCGCTCACGAGCGAATTGCCCTCGATGATCGCCTGTTGTGACTGCACATGGAAATCATCGTCGTCTTTGAGCCAGCGATAATATGTTGCGCGACCGATACCGACCTTTTCGCATGCGACCTGCACAATAGGCGTACGTTTCAATTGTTCAACCATCTCGCCCTTCTTGTCGTCCTGGCGTTCGACGACCTTACTTGGTACTTGTTTTTTCATATGCGTTTTCAATCAGTTTTGCTTTGATTCCTGTTTTGTCCTCGAACCGTTTGATAATCGTTGCAATGTATTCGGGTTCGATCTCGATCCCAAAACACCGTCGTCGCGTATCTTCGCAAGCTATGAGCGTTGATCCGCTTCCAAGGAAGCCGTCATATACAACATCATGGATACTTGAACTATTCATAATGAGTCGTCGCAAAAGTCCCGTCGGTTTGACCGTAGGGTGCATCTTGGAACTCGAGGGCTTCGGATAGATCAGGATCGTCTTGTCTTTGGATTTCATGAACTTGTGCGTGCCATACCATCCGTATGCAATTAGCTCGTGCTGAGGGAGGTAGTCCATGCGACCAATGACCGCGTGCGACTTCGCCCAAATAAGAAGCTGGGTAAACTTGAACCCCGCATCGAGGATGCCTTCGCGCATGGCAAAGATCATCTTGTCCGAGTTGAAGATGTAGTACGCGTTCTTCGGTGTAAGATGATGTTTAATCGGCTCAAGCCAATCCTTCGTAAACTTCCGATACTCTTCGTCGGACTGCGCGTGGTCGTTCAGAATAATCTTTTCTTTGCCTAGCTTCTGCTTGAACCCAGCCTTACTTTCCACATACGCGCACCCGTATGGGGGATCATTTACAAGTAGGCTGGCACGATCTTTTCCGAAGAGCTTATCTACGAGTTTTGTGTCTCGTGAATCCCCGTAGGCAAGCTTATGGTTTCCAAGGACAAAAATGTCCCCGAGGTTAATTGATGCGCTTTGCTTTTTGGTTGGTGAGTTTTTCATATCGTTGTATAATTACGTCACAGAAGACTGGATCTTTTTCAATTGTGAATGATTTGCGTTTCATCTGCTCGCACGCCGCCATGGTGCTACCCGATCCTCCGAAGAGGTCGAGGACGATGTCTCCGGGCTTCGTACAGCGTCTGAGCGGCTTCTCGTGAAGCGATACGGGTTTTTCGGTTGGATGCGTATAGTCTTGGCCGTTGAGTCGTTTGGCGAGCCAGATATCGAACAGATCCACAATGTCATCGATCGTACGGTTACCTGGCTGAATATCGCGGTTGAGAATCTCGGTAAGGTTCATCACCTTGTCGCAGAGATACGGCGAACCGATGACCCCATACACGCAAGGCTCATACGCCTTGTTGAACGCGATCTGAGGTGTCATGTTGAAATTGTTCTTCACCCATAGGCACACGCGCTTATTTTTTATTCCAGTTTCCTCGTAAAGGGATTGCAGAAGTCCGATGGAAAGTTGGTCTACCCACATAAAGAAGTGGGCATCCGGTTTAGCCACCGCCTTCGCGTTTTCAATGCACGTTTTCAGGAACACGCGGTATTCCACTGGCGACTTATTGTCATCGACCTTGCCGCCATACTTACCTTTGGTCGAAATACCCTTGGAGTAGTCGAGCGAAATGTTGTAGGGAAAATCCGAGTAACACATGTCTACCTTGTGTTTGCCCATGATATGAGACACGGCTTTTGGGTCTGTGGAATCACCGCACAATAAAATGTGATCACCGAGCTGGAACATCTCCCCGAGTTTTGTCTTCGGCTTCTTGATCGCTGCCGCGGCTTTCTCCGAATCGAAGTCGTCTTCTTCGACGGAGAGCGTGTCATCCCATATGTGGCTGAGATCAGTTTCATCGAACCCTACCTCGATCAGCATCTCCATGTTGAATTCCTTCAGGAGATCCCAATCCCATTCGCCAGTATTTCTGTTTAACCTGACGTTTAACTCCTTCTCTCTTTCAAGATCCGGAATGTTCACGTAAACGACTGGCACCTGCGTAAAGCCAAGAGACTTGGCGACGGATAATCTGAAGTTCCCCCCGATTACTATGTTCTTCCGCTTTGGCGCGGAGTTCACAATCAGGGGGTCAAGCATGCCAAATCGCTTGATACTGTCCTTGAGCTTTTCCTCCGCGATCACATCGTGTTTTCTCGGATTGAAGCTTGGCGTGGTAAGTGCATCTATTGCGACGTACTCCACTTTGATTGAACCTTTGGATATTTCTGACATATAACGAAACGTGAATAATAAGAGAATGAAAAAAATCCCAACCGATCAGGTTAGGATTTTTATATGGAACAAATGGGCATTAAGTTAAATACAAAAAAACTAAAACTGATAAGTTTTTATGTACTCGACCTAATGCCTATAACTTTGATAAGAGTAGGAGCTTTCCCTCGCACTTTGGCTACGTTCGTTTGTCTAACTGTTTATTTTATGTGGCGTTTCAGTGTTCTCCTTAGCAATAACGGTGTACCACCACAAACGTAGGAGTAATTGGATTTTTAAAGAACGCGTAACCGTACCGTGTCTTACTTGCCGAAACCGCGAATTGTGCCGAGCAAGTCTTCGACAGACGCATTCACGTCGTCAACGACCTTATCGACCGATTGTTCTTTCTTGAGTGCGATACTTTTCCCGCACCCAGGACAAACCAGTGACTTTTCCTCCCTCACGTCATTGAGAGAGAAAGAGATTGGTGCCTCGCATCCCGGGCATGCTGTTTTAATTTGCTCTTGCCCGATATCCATACCGAATATTTAGTGAATTATGAGGATATTTTACCGAGGGCGTTTATGGCTGTCAAGTCCGTCAAGTTTTGCACTTGACTATTATGTACTATCCTGTACTATTATTTTCAAATATGCATGAAATCCAACAAAAAATCTTGGAGCTGGCAAAGAAATATGACCTTGGAAGCTTAAGTTTGCGGAAGATCGGCGAGCTTATTGGTCAACCCCATCCACAGCAGGTGAAGCATCACTTCGAGAAGCTTGTTTCGGCAGGTCTTCTGAAGGCAAGCTTTGACCGAAAGATCGTTAAAAAAGTTGATGTGACTAGGAAAACAGCGGATGGACTTCTGTTGATCCCTATTTTTGGCAGTGCAAACGCTGGTCCAGCGACTATTTTTGCAGATGAAACCCTTCAGGGGTACCTGCATGTATCAAAGTCCCTTCTTCCCAAGACTCGCGGCAAAGTATTCGCGGTGCGCGTGAGCGGAAACTCAATGAATGACGCATCGCTTAACGGCAAAACGATCGACGACGGCGACTTCGCGATTGTCGATTCTGGTCAGACCGACCCGCCAAGCGGCAAGTACGTGCTGTCAGTCATTGGTGACGTTGCGAACATCAAACGTCTGGTTAAGGACGAGGAAAACGAGCAGATTATCCTCGCCTCGGACTCGAAGGAAAAATCGTACTCGCCGATTTACATTCACGAGGACGAAAAAGAGACGTTCCGAATCAGTGGTGTGGTTGTGGAGGTGATGAAAGATCCAAAATTAAAAAAGTAAAGTTCATATGGCTTACGAAATTGACTATCTCCCAGTGGGAGAAGGTGAAAGGGGCGGAGATGCGATCGCATTGCGTTTTGGAAACCTTGCGGGTTCGCGTGAAGAGCAGACCGTAATTGTGATTGATGGTGGGACTAAGGACTCTGGCACCGCCTTGGTTGAACACATCAAGCTCTATTACGGAGGAACAGACTTTGTTGACTTTGTAATCTCTACACATCCAGATGCAGATCATGCCTCAGGGCTGTGCGTAGTTTTGGAGCAGATGCGAGTCGGAACGCTTGTAATGCACAAGCCTTGGGAACATGCCGAAGATATCAAGAGTCTTTTTGTTAACGGCAGAATTACCGCTTCTGGTCTTGAAGATAAACTGGAAAAGTCGCTTCAGCACGCAAGCGATCTCGAATCGCTCGCCAAGGGGAAAAACATCACGGTAGTTGAACCGTTTCAAGGCGTTGCCGGAATGGACGGAGCGATTCATGTGCTGGGTCCATCAATGGAATACTATCAATCCTTGCTGCCGCATTTTCGTGGTACACCACAACCAAAAGATGCATTGGGTATTCTTGGAGCGATAAGAAAAGCAGCGGAAGATATCGTGAATAGTATCCGTGATAGCCTTGACATTGACCTGTTGAACAACGACGAAGATACGACTTCCGCCGAAAATAATACGAGTACTGTGATTCTCTTTAACCTGGACGGTCACAAGATGCTATTTACAGGAGATGCAGGAAAAACCGCCCTTCATAACGCATCCGATTATGCTGAGACATCGGGAATCGCGTTAACCGACCTGCATTTTCTTGACGTTCCTCATCATGGAAGCAAGAGAAATCTTAGCAGCAGCCTCCTAAAGAGGATCAAAGCGCAGGTCGCTTACGTTTCTGTTCCAAAAGAATCAACTAAGCATCCTGCAAAGAAAGTCACCAACGCGCTTAAAAAAATCGGCGCGTCAGTCTATACGACAAAGGGAAAAACTATTCGATACAGTAGTGCCGATGCTCCGGCGCGGGCAGGATGGAGCGCAATTCAGGAAGAACCGTTCCACGAATACGTCGAGGAATAGATATGAAACCAGATGCATATACACTCGTCGCGCGAATATTTCCAGGCATCCTCGGTGTCATTCCGTTTCTTGTCCTATATTTTCGCGCTTTGCGACCATTAATCGGAGATCTTGTTGATAGTATCTTCGGACTTCAATTCGTTTCTGACGTAACGATCCCCCTCGTTCTTCTGTACCTATTCGTGCAGTTGGCAAAGTACTTATCAAAGGAGCTGTACCAGAAGAAAATGTTTAACAACGGTCTGAACATGCCGACGACAAATTTCTTGTTGCATCTCAACGACTTTTTTACAAGGGATTTCACGAAAAAAGTACATGAAAAAATCTTGTCGGACTTCAACATTCAAATTCCAAGTATTGAAGCCGAACAATCTGACTCCGTTCATTCCCGAAAGACTATTAGCGAGGCGGTATCCTGCATCTGCGGAAAAATGAAAAAAGGGCATCTCATCGGTCAGCACAATACAGAATATGGTTTCTGGAGGAATCTCGCCGGAGGATCAATTATTTCGGTGATTGCATCGGTAGTGAGCGTTATCGTTTTTGCGTGGCTCTACCCTGATGGGTCAGCTTTGCGTACGTCGATCGCTCTTGGAATCATATACTCTATCCATCTGATTTTCGCCAAAAAAATGATAGTTCATTCTGGAGAAGAGTACGCAAAAATACTCATCCGCGAATATGTTGTGAGCTAGTTTTGGTTTTTCCTTATCCCTATGCCAACAAAACAATCAACCGTAGACTACATTCTTGATCAGTTAGCTGATCTTCCTGGCATCGAAGCCAAGAAAATGTTTGGCGAGTACGCCTTGTACACGTCCGGTAAAGTTGTTGGGCTGATCTGCGACGATACGCTCTTCATTAAGATTACGGATGCTGGAAAGCAGTTTGTTGGCGATGACTACAAGGAGGGTTCTGCGTACCCAGGGGCAAAGGCATCAATGGAAATACACGGAGACTTGTTGGAAAACCGCGAATGGCTTTCGAAACTTGTCGCCATCACTGAAAAAAATCTACCCACGCCAAAACCAAAGAAGAAATAGAATCGGTATGCAAGAAAAAATGCAAAAGCCAATTGCATACTGTCTTTACGCGCGTAAAAGCAGCGAGTCGGAGGAGCGTCAATCTCTTTCCATTGATTCCCAAATCAAAGAAATGCAGAAGCTCGCCGAGCGCGAAGGCTTAAACATCAAGGAGATAAAACGTGAGAGTCGTTCCGCAAAGTCGCGGGGAGACAGACCGATTTTCAACGAGCTGATCAACGACGTTCGTTTTGGTAAATTTGGTGGTATTCTCACATGGGCAACTGACCGCCTCAGTCGTAATGCTGGAGATTTAGGCGCACTGGTCGATCTGATGGATGCGGGAAAACTTATTGATATTCGCACGTTCAACCAGCGTTTCACGAATTCGCCCAACGAGAAGTTTTTGCTCATGATTCTTGGCAGTCAGGCGAAACTAGAGAACGACAACCGAAGCGTAAACGTAAAGCGCGGTATTCGTTCTCGCGTCCAAGCTGGATTATGGCCTGGTCCTGCGCCTATTGGCTATCTCAACCAAAACCGTACGGATAAAAGATGCGAAGTGATCGTCGATATCGAGCGAGCGCCTACCATCAAACAAATGTTTGAGAAGGTGGCTAATAATCGCATGAGTACGAGGAATATTTACCAGTGGTTGAAGGACATCGGATTTCGTTCACATCACGGAAAAGTTTTCGCCCACAGTAGCGTACAAAGAACGCTGAATAATCCATTTTACTACGGGCGGTTCGAGCATCCTAAGAAAAGCGGTAAGTGGCATACGGGCAAACACGAGCCGATCATCACCAAGGCGTTGTTTCAAAAAGTTCAGGATCGACTTCATCGTATTCAGACCAAGCGAAGCGTGAAGGAGTTTTCTTTTGTCCGTCTTTTTACCTGTGGTCTTTGCGGATCTGGCATCGTTGCTGAGGACAAGGTGAAGAAGCTAAGTGACGGAACGATAGCTCATTACATTTATTACGGGTGCAGTCGTGGTCGGGATCGATTCTGCAAGAATAGCTATATTCGCGAGGAGGAGCTGATCAAGGAGCTGGTTGGAATCATCGACACGGCAGAAATTGATGAACTTGGCATTCGTTATAAATTCGACGAAGAGGTCACGCGGTACGGCAAGTTTTTAAATCACGTTCTAGGCAAACCCACAGATCTCAAAGCGGAAGAGATCGAGCTAAATATTCGGGCATACGCCAAGTACGTCTTAATGGACGGTTCCAAAACCGAAAAGCGCGAACTCCTCGGACATTTGCGGAGCCGCCTCGTTTATACGCACAAGAAGTTTCGTCTTTTACCTTCCGAGCAACAGGAAGAGGAATCAGTCGTCCAGTAATAACTCAGAATCCAGGCTCAGATTCTCTTCCTTCAGAAATACATAGAAGTACGGTTTACCATTAGCATTTCTAACAATCCTTGCTTTCAGCTCGCCACTTCGTGCTTTCGCCTGAACCGTCGTGTGATGCCAGCCGTATTTTGATGTGAGCTGGCTTACTGAGAACCACGCTTTGTCGTCCAAGACTGCCGATCCGGGGACAACGTCTTCATCGACCGCCTTTCGGCAGAGCGGACACTTGAGACCGTACTGGTCATACCAGCCCTCGTTATCCCTCATGGATCGACGGCACAAATTGCAGTCGTAAATCCCGTAGGTTATCGGGAAACCGTCGGGTTCAGTTTTGAGCCGCTCTTTCCATCCCTCAAGCCGCATGTGAATGCTCAGGAGTAGCTCGCCGAATTTCACAAATTGCACGATTTCCTCATCCGTAAAACTTCGGTTTTGTTCGTGTTCCGTTCGTGTTTCCATAGTTGTTAAATTCCCTTTATATTCGCTATTTTTGTGTGAGACAGACCCCCTCTGTACTGTCTCAGATGTCTCATTTTGATGAGACCCGGGTGCTTGTTTGACCCCCTCAAAAGACCCCTCAATCATTGATGGAAAGTGAGTTCGAGATCCGCCCGCCGAGCCATGTAGAACCGACCATTGCAAAACGGTCGGTTTTACATTTAGTAGCAGGCGTTTTCGTCGGTTCTAACCTTCTATACTCCATTTCAAGTGCAGGATAGCTTTCGATGATTGGTTTGAACCAAAAATGTGGCTGAATGCTGAGTTTTCCGTTCAAAATTGTCGGGTTCGAACCTAAAGCCATCATGATCTCTTTTTTCTTGTGAACATCACCCTTTAGGAATGCGCTGTGAGCGTAGGTGGCAAAATCAAATACTTGCTCGGTTAGTTCTAGCCAATTCTCAGCCCGAGAATCCAACCGGGCTATTTCAGAGGCTATTTTCTGCATCTCCCCCTTGAGCCTGTCGCGTTCCTTGATATAGCCATCATCGTCGATAAGGTCACGAACACGCATTCCGGTAAGGTTGTCGATCTGCGCCTGCGTTGAGGTATGAGTTTTTATTAGGGACTCATAGACTGACGATCGGGTAGTGACTTCCTTTTCATGTTCCTTTCCCAAACATTCCAGCGCCCAAGATCGGAATTCCGGCATGATAGTGAGCTTCGAAAGCTCATGCTCAACTTGCTCGGTTAAAACGTCTTCCGTAATACAAGTACGTTGAGAGCATGAAATGTCCTTTCGTTTCCGTGTGCAATGATAGTAGGTGTAGCTCTTGAGCGTCTGAGTGCTCTTAATATGCTTGGTCTTCGTTTCAGCGGTGTACATGCATCCGCACTCCCCACATCGGATAAAACCGGTAAAAGCGAACTCTCGCGTTTGTGGGCGTGCTTTACCGTGTTTACCTAGTAAGCGCTGAACATGATCGAATTCTTCTTGAGTGATCATGGGAGTATGACTCCCGTTATGCCACTCTTTTTGATACGAAATCTTTCCAGTATAAAAACGATTATTGAAAATTCTATATATGCCGCTTTCTGAAAGCGGCTTGCCACCAATATGGCGCATCTTTCGAGTTCTAAAGCCCCATTCAATATTCGCAATATCTGCAATCTTTGAGGCTGAATATGTTCCGGTGAGCATTAAGTCCCACATCTTTCGAACCAATGGGAATCGTTCCGGATCATTAATGATTATTCCGCGGCCTTCATCGTCCTTAGCATTGAGATAGCCTAAAGAAGCCATGTTTGGCATCCAACCTTTTTCTACACGTCCACGCATGCCGCGCATTGTGTTCTTGCGAAGGTCGAGAATAAATTGATTCGCCACGCCACCTTCCATGCTTAAAATGAGCGCGTTGTCATCAGGCTTATATTCTCGATCAATTGTCTGAATGGAATGAATAACGCCTTGCTGAAGCATCCACTGGAGCGTTCCGCTATCAACTGGATTGCGCGAAAGGCGATTAATCTGCCAACAGAGAATTCCGTGTGCATCACCCTTTTCAATACGCTCAAGCATCTCTAAAAACAGTGGACGATTGTTTGGTTGCTTTGCAGACTTCGCCTCTTCGTAAATCTCAACTATTTCCAACTTCATCTGCGCGGCAAGAATCTTGAGGCGATCAATTTGATCTTCAATGCTTTGCACCTGTCTTT
>JBBTSL010000046.1:0-1018 GCA_038064745.1 Patescibacteria group bacterium
TCGGTGGGCTCGCGGGTTTAAGGCCACCACGCCAAATTCCCTGGTCTGAATCTGATTCGGCAACATGTGGCGAAACCACCTTCGAATCCTCTTTTGGGCCGGTGCCAAGAATCAGCCATTCGGGCCTCACATCGAGCGCCTTTGATATTCTAATTGTAGCGTCAGAGGGCGGCAATCTATTGCCGTTGCAGTAAGCGGAAACCGAGCTTTTAGTAATGTCGGCAATCCGCATCAAATCAGCTTGAGACAGTCGCAAATTTCCCATTTGCGCGACTAATCGCACTGAAAAACCCTCATTAAGGGAATTTACCGCTTGACTTTCCCGAAAGTGGGAATTATCGTCTTGGAATTGGGACATAAGTTTCAGTTACGGGAATTAAATTGTTGAAAATGCATCCAGAAGATATTCGCGCTTTATTGCGTAAAAAATTCGGCAATCTCCGAGCTTTCGAACGACAAGCTGGATTGCCAGTTGATTCGGCGCGTGAAGTATTGCGTGGTCGGACGAAGGGTCGCGTTAAAACAGCAATTGAACGCGCCATCGGGTTGAAAAATTTAAGCATTGCCAGCACCTGCGCCAAAAAACCAAGAATTAAGAACCCCGACTATAAATCCCAAAAGCGGGAGAGTCACCGTCTAAATGAAGTGGAAAATTAGACATGGCTTTGAAGCTCACAAATACAACTGATTTTGATGGTGGCACCCCAGACCAAATGGACGAAATGGCCCAAGACGAAGTGGTGTTGATTGCCCTTGATGACATCGACGAAAGCGATCGCCTCCGCCCCGTTGATATGGATTTTGCGCAAGCCATCGCCAGCAGCATTGAAAAGTCTGGCCTCTTGCAGCCAATTGATATTTGCCAGTTACCAAATCAGAAATCGAAAAAGCCTTATCGCCTTGTTGCCGGCGGTCACCGCATGGAGGCTCACCGAATTCTTGGCCACACCTCAATTCCTTGCTTCATCCGCTCGAACGATGCCGATCAGCGCAGGGCGCGCGAAATTGCCGAGAATCT
>JBBTSL010000047.1:0-1528 GCA_038064745.1 Patescibacteria group bacterium
CATGCCATTGCCGGCATCGATAACAATTTTCAGGGGCTTCACCGCGCCAGGCTCCACCAATTCGAAAATCCGCTGCTGATACTCCGGGAAAACATCCCTGGCTTGGATCTCACCATGCTTCTCCTGATTTACAAAATCATTCTGCTCAGTGAGGTCACGCACTGCCTCCATACCATTGCCCCTGCCGATCGGGAGGCCGCTACCAAGCGTCAATTTGAATCCATTATACTCAGCCGGATTGTGACTGGCGGTAACCATGATGCCGCCGGCATGCTCCGGGAAGTTCGCGCAGGCAAAATTAAAAAGCGGCGTCGAAGTAAGCCCGATATCGGTAACGTTCACTCCCTCGTCCTGTATGCCCTTCATCACCGCGACGGCGAGGGCTGGCCCACTCTCACGCATATCGCGCCCGACCACGATCGACTGATCCTCGTGCAGATTTGATGACGAGCGCAGATAAGCGACGAAAGCCCGCCCAATCCGGTAAGCAAGCTCCTCGGATAGATCGCCCCGCACGAGGCCTCGAATGTCATAAGCTTTGAAAATTTCTGGGTTGAATTGCATAGAAATATATTTTTGACTGCCAAGTGATAATAGTGTAATATAAACATATTAAATTAGCAATCTTTTTAACAAAATTGTCATTTCGAGATTCCCCGCTCGGGCGGGGACGGCCTCAAGGCCGGGGGTGGGTTGGTCAACATTGGCGAACCCACCCCTACCCCGCCCAAGCGGGGAATTACCACTCGAGATGACAAATATAATTACTATGAATCTCCTCGACCGTTTCTCCTCACATCTACGCGATGTCTTGTCACGCAGCATCCACCTTAGCGCCGAGCTGAAAAATATCGAGGTTGAGCCGATACATCTTTTTTTTGCAATCTCAAATCAGCACGGCTCGGTAGCGACTGAGATAGTGAAACGAATGCAAATCACTCCGAAGTCTATCGAACAAGCGCTCCTTAGCCTGCCGACTCGGAAAGTTGATATTCTTCACGTACCCGGTAGCGCCACCAACGCAGTGCTGACTCCCCTTTCGCAAAATGCCAAGAATGTCCTGGAGAAGGCAATGGTGATCTCGGAGGAGAACAATCACAACTACATCGGGACCGAACATCTCCTCGCCGCGCTCCTGTATGATGAGGATCCGCTGGTCCTTGATATTATGCAAATTAACGCGGTTGATTACGATGATTTGCAGAAACAACTCGACACCGTGCTGGCCAACGCCGCGCATTTCCCGCACCTGACTGAAGTCGCCGAAGTGATTAAGAAAATCGAGGAGAACGTCGCCGGCGATACCAACCTCGAGGGCGCTCCCCTGCCAAAAGCCAAAACCAAAGAATCAGCCCTGAATTTCTTCGCGACCGATCTGACCGATCACAAAAATCAAAAAAATATTGACCCGGTAATCGGACGGGCGAACGAGATCGAGCGCGTGATCCAGATCCTCTGCCGGCGTACCAAGAATAATCCTCTACTGCTCGGCGAGCCGGGCGTCGGCAAGACGGCGATCGTCGAAGGG
>JBBTSL010000048.1:0-1548 GCA_038064745.1 Patescibacteria group bacterium
CCAACAAATAATGGATGCGGGTGAAGCGGTCGTGATTTGAATTCAGGATGAAATTGCGAACCGACAAAATACGGGTGCTTCTCCAGCTCAATGATCTCTACCAGGTCCGTCTCGCGGTTGACACCGACGATCTGCATCCCGGCCTTCTCCATTTGCTCCCGATAAGCATTATTGAATTCATAGCGGTGACGATGACGTTCGCTGATTTTGTCCTGTTTATAAAGTTTGCGCACCTTACTGCCAAGCTTCACGTCACAATCATAAGCGCCAAGTCGCATCGTACCGCCGTAACTTTTCTGTTCAATATTCGCGGCCTGATTTGGATTGATATGAATAATAGAATTTGTAGTAGTCGGATCGCACTCCACCGTATGCGCGTCCGCGAGGCCGAGAACATTACGGGCAAATTCAATCGCCGCCAACTGCATGCCATAGCAGAGACCAAGATACGGAATCTTGCGTTCTCGAGCATAACGGATCGCGTTTATTATCCCTTCGATCCCCCTCGTCCCGAACCCACCCGGAACGATTACCGCGTTAAATTTACCGAGCTCGGCCGCATCCTCAGGATTGGCCTCATACTTCTCCGCATCAATCCACGTCAGCTCGGGCTTCGCGCCACTATTCCAGGCGGCGTGCTTGATAGCCTCGATGACCGAGATATATGAATCCGCCAAAGTATAATTCCCGGTGCCGAAATATTTCCCAACCACGGCAATCTTGATGACCCGATCCGCCGAACGCATGTTGGAGATGAAACGATTCCAGCCTGGATTCTTCTTCTCGCGAAATCTGAGCTTCAAGCGTTTCCCGATGAGATCGCTGAAATGTTGCCGCTCGAAAAGAGACGGCACCTCATATATGCTTGAGACGTCCGGCGCGGAAATAATTTCCTCGTCCGATCGGAGGCCGCAGAAGGTCGCCAATTTCTCCCGGCGAGGTTTATCGAGCTCCTCCTCGCCTCTCGCCACGATGAAGTCGGCCTGGATACCACTGCTGTTCAGAGCTCTAGCCGCATGCTGAGTAGGCTTGGTTTTCATCTCGCCGAGGTGCCCGGGGATCGGCATGTAGCTCACCAGGACAAACAAAACATCATCGGGATTTTGTAATCTCATCATGCGCGCCGCCTCGAGGAAAAGAATATTTTCATACTCACCAACCGTCCCGCCGATCTCGATCGCGACTACCTCGGCTTTAGTCTCCTCCGCCGCTTTTTTTATTCTCGAAATTATTTCCAGTGGAATATGCGGCACCACCTGGACGCATTTCCCTTTGTAATACATGCTCCGCTCTTTCTGAATAACGCTAAGGTATACCCGACCTGTAGTCATGTAATTCAACGATGTAATGGTGGTGTCAAGGAAGCGTTCGTAATTACCAAGGTCTTGATCAGTCTCATCTTTATCATCCGTCACAAATACTTCGCCATGCTCGACTGGGTTCATCGTGCCGGCGTCCACATTTACATACGGCTCAATCTTCATCGCGGTCACATTCAGTCCGCGATTTTTCAGAATCCTGCCGATCGACGCGACTGTCACTCCCATC
>JBBTSL010000049.1:0-1310 GCA_038064745.1 Patescibacteria group bacterium
AGACCCTGACGTAAGGAAGGGTCTAGTAAATGGTGTGTGGCGAAGCTCGCAATTATGCTCCCTGGTATTTACATCATGACAAACGTTTCTCACTCCACGTTGTACGTCGGTATGAGTACCGTACTGCCTGATCGAGTTCAGATGCACATTGATGGCGAGGGAGGTCGCTTCACTACCAAGTATCGATGCACGAAGCTCGTGTACTATGAGGTCTGTGAAAGCGAAGACGCGGCGTATGTTCGAGAGAAACAGATAAAGGGTTGGACACGATTGAAGAAGATTACCTTGATTGAGCAAAAGAACCCGGATTGGCAAGATCAACTTCCTAATTTGCTACGAGAGATTAACAGCCTATTTTGATAGCTTCGCCACGCTCCATTTACTAGACCCTTCGTCGGAACTCAGGGTCTCGGGAGCGCTGGACCGATGATCGAATACTATGATCCCTTACATTGAATGGCGCACAATTGATCTTGGTTTCATGCAGCTCCAAGTCTGGGGCTTGTTTGTGGGTCTAGGGTTTTTATTTGGAGCATCGATGGCTGCTTGGTTGGCAAAACGACGAGGGCAAGATCCAAGGATCGTTTATGATATTTTACCGTGGTTAATTTTTGCCGGCATTATCGGTGGTCGGCTTGGTCACGTATTTTTTTACGATTTTCCGTACTATCTCGACCACCCGCTTGAAGTTTTTGCGATCTGGCAGGGAGGCTCGTCGATATTTGGCGGCCTGATTGCTTGTTTAGCGATCGGCATTTGGTATCTGCGAAAGCGCAAGGTCGACGTCATGTTGTATGCGGATATTTTGGTCTTTGGATTGCCTTTCGGAAAATGGATCGGGCGCCTTGGCTGTTTTTTGATTCACGATCATCCTGGCACGGCCACTGATTTTATTCTTGGTGTGAAATATCCTGACGGTATCGTACGACATGACCATGGTTTGTATTTGTCACTGAATGCGTTCGTCATGGCGATTGTCTTTTTGATCTTGGCCCGCAAGCCGCGCCCGGTCGGTACCTATATTGCGATTTTCTGTATTTGGTACTGAGTCGTACGTTTTATCCTCGACTTCTATCGAGCGGCAGATGTGCGTTACTTTGGGCTGACGCCGGCGCAGTATTTATGCTTGGTTTTATTGGCGATTGGCGTGAGTACGACGATGTGGATAAGGCGAGGGCCTAAAAAAGCCTAAGCAGGTACACTTTGCTAGCTATGAATGAACAATCTCCCAACACCAAGGGTTTCTTTGATGGAAATCCTAAAATGCTTTTCGTCTTTGGTCTGGTTTCCGGTATCGCCCTCACCCTGAT
>JBBTSL010000050.1:0-1123 GCA_038064745.1 Patescibacteria group bacterium
CTAAACAATGTGGAGCCGTTGTGACCGTGGAAGAAGCCCAAGCCGCCGCCGGCCTCGGCGGAGCGGTCTGTGAGCTCTTAAGCTCTACCTACCCCGTTCCTATCGAACGTATCGGTCTCGAAGACACCTTTGGCCAATCCGGCACGCCAGACGAGCTCCTGGAGCATTACAAACTCACTTCTCCTTGGATCGTAAAAGCCGCCAAGAAGGCGATAAAAAGAAAATTGGATAAATAACTCAACACCTCACCTTTTCATTAACACAGATTGGTGAGAAGTCGATAACAAATTTTACACAGATGTAAAAACGAGCCTTCACTCAGGCTCGTTTTCCGTTTCCCTATATCTGTGTTAAATCTGTAATTACCGTTTCACTAATCTGTGTAAATTAGTATAGGAGGATTTAGATAAATAATCTTGTTTATTCGCTAAGTATGAGTTACTCGATTTTTTCCACATTCCGATGTAAGATGGCTGCGATCTATGGAAACCCTGCGTATCAACAAATACCTAGCCGATCGGGGCATCTGCTCGCGTCGAGAGGCTGACAAGCTGGTGGCTGACGGCCGCGTTACGGTCGATGGCAAGATCGCCGTAATGGGTCAGAAGGTTATCGGGCAAGAAGTTATTGCCGTTGATGGCAGTCAGGTGGCCGCTACCAAGGCTACCCGGGTTTATATTCTCTACAACAAGCCGGTTGGGATTATTTGTTCTACTGACCCAAAAGCTAAGGATAATATCGTTGATGCCGTGGGTTATCCTGAACGTATTTTTAACATTGGCCGTCTCGACGTAGCTTCATCTGGGCTTATTTTGCTTACTAACGATGGCGATATCGTCAACAAGATTTTACGAGCTGAAGGTAAGCACGAAAAAGAGTATATCGTCAGTGTTGATCGCAAAGTTACGCCAGATTTTCTCGATAAAATGCGCAAAGGCGTGGTGATCGACGACGAAAAAACGTTGCCGGCCCGAATTGAACAAGTCTCTGAGTTTACC
This sequence comes from Patescibacteria group bacterium, assembly GCA_038064745.1. Lineage (GTDB taxonomy): Bacteria > Patescibacteriota > Patescibacteriia > Magasanikbacterales > GWA2-37-8 > JAKANM01. The sequence goes on from JBBTSL010000050.1 coordinate 999, forward strand.
TTCCGGATTATTCTCGTCGAAGGCCGCAATCGCCAGATCCGCAAAATGTGTGAGGAGCTCGGCTTCACCGTGCAGTCGCTCCAGCGTATTCGCATCATGCATATCGAAATTGGCGGTCTCAAAAC
>JBBTSL010000051.1:0-1933 GCA_038064745.1 Patescibacteria group bacterium
TTTGAGTTTATAAATTACGATGTCAATAAGCCGATCGACCTCGACCAATTTGATGAGCTCGATAAATTCAAGGTGAAATTTCAGGGCATACAGGAGATCTATCATCTGGCCTGCCCGATGAGTCATAAAAATTTCGAGAAGATGCGTCTGCAGGCCCTGCTTGCGAATTCTTCGGCCATGATCAATACCCTCGACCTCGCCGTCAAGTATCACGCGAAATATTTGTTAACCTCAAGCGCGGTTGTTTTCGGGGATGATCAGGGGACGGGTAGGCGTTATAAAGAAAATGATTTCGGACAGGTCAACCAATTCTCGCCGCGCGCCTGCTATGATGAGGGTAAACGTTTCGCTGAAACCTGTGTGGAAACTTATAGGCAGGTCTATGGCATTGATGGCAAGATTGCGCGTGTCTTTACCACCTATGGGCCGAATATGAGGCTGTTCGATCAGCAGCTGATCCCGGATTTCATCATGAATGCTATCCAGGGCAAGGATCTGGTGATTTATGGCGATAAGAATTTCTCGACCTCTCTATGCTATGTCAGCGATATGATAAATGGCCTAGTAAGGCTGATGGAGACCGGCCCTGAGATCAAGCTGGTGAATCTCGGCGGCGAGGATCCGGTTCGCTACGCAGATGTCGCGGAGAAGATTCTGAAGCTCACAAATTCATCGTCGCGTTTAACGTTTGAAAATCCGCTCTTGTTCCTGACCAAGAAAGGCTTGCCGGACATCAGCTATGCCAAGGATAAACTTGAGTGGTTGCCGCTCGTAACGCTTGACGATGGCCTGCGAAAAATTGTCGACTATGTAATCGCGCGAAAGGAATCGTTGTTATTTGGCAGTTATGGTGTTACACAATAATTACTATGGCGATCGTGATCATCCCTGCGTATAATGAAGAGAAAATCATAGGTCGCGTCATCCGCGGCCTTTTTGAACAGGGGCTGAAGGATATCATCGTCGTTGATGACGGGTCTGCGGATGGCACTGCCGCTGAGGCCGCCGCGACGGGTGTAATTGTTCTTCGTCATGAGATTAATCGCGGACAGGGCGCGGCGCTGGAGACGGGCGATGCCAAGGCGCGCCTGATGCAGGCCGATATGGTCGTCCATTTTGACGGCGATGATCAGTTCAACCCGGCTGATATTCGGCGGGGGATAGAGGTGATGAATGAAAAAAAGGTTGATGTGGTGCTTGGTTCCAGGTTTCTCGATAGTCGGTCGCATTTGCCATGGCCAAAAAGGAAAATAATTCTGCCAATCAGCCGATGGGTAAATTTTGTGTTCACAGGGTGCCTGCTCACAGACGCGCACAACGGCTTCCGTATTTTGTCTAAGAATGCGCTAGAAAAGGTCCGCATCACTCATGATCGGATGGCGCACAATACTGAGGTTATTCGTCAGATTAGGAAGCTCGGTTTATCATATTTGGAGTTTCCGGTGGAAGTGCGTTATCATACATATGGACAGGGGGTAGTAGGCGGAGTCGCGATCGTTCGCGACCTGCTGGTCGGGTTATTTACTAAATTTTTCTAAGTATGCTCCCCATTCAGATATTGTTGATTGCCTTCTTCGTTATTGCCATGGTTAAGGTTGCTGTAAAGAATTACAAAGGCGAGCTTTCTATAGGCACAACCCTTTCATGGATTATTTTTTGGATAATTGCCGCGCTGATTACCGCGCAGCCGGACCTGACTTCGTCAGCCGCAAAATTGTTCGGAGTTGGTCGCGGCGCGGATATAGTTGTCTACTTCGCCCTGGTGGGTTTGTTTTTCATGGTATTCCGCTTGATGGTAAAAATTGAAAAATTAAATCGGGAGATTACCAAAGTGGTGAGGGATAAGGCGTTGATGTAGCAATTGTAATTTCACGCAGTTGGATTCCCCGCTTGGGCGGGGTAGGGGTGGGTTGGTCAACGTTGTCGAACCCAC
>JBBTSL010000052.1:0-11930 GCA_038064745.1 Patescibacteria group bacterium
GTTTGTTTGATCATCATAAATCGAGTATGATTGTTGAGCTTTTAGCCACTGCCCACACTCGCGATCCTGGACTACCTTCATAATAGTGTTGGCATCATTACCGCTATTACTGATCGGCACCACCAGAGCGCCATTCTTAGTATTACTATCAGTATAGGACGAAATCGTATTCCATAATTTATCCAATACGTCGGGGCCGGTCTCCTCAAATAGCGCGCAGCCACCCTTCTGACTTACTTGTCCGCTACAATTACCCTCGGTTACTTTATCATCCTTAATCAGGAAATAGGATTGTGCCTCTCCGTCTTTTACATCAGCGTGATCGATAAATTGTGTGCATTTATCCTGGTCGGCGGGACAGAGATTAATGAAACGATTCGCATTTGAATTGATTGCAATACCAATCGGCGCGTCGAATTGGCCGGGAAATGAACCAAATGAACCGTAGCTGGCCAACCAAACACCATCAGAACTTAATTTCTGGATGCGGTTGTTGCCTCGATCGGCCACATAAATATTTCCATCAGTGTCAAGAGTGATGCCAACTGGCCATTTGAACTGACCTGGACCTGAGCCGAGAGATCCAAATGCAACATTCAGACCGGTAAATAGATTATATTTTTGAATACGATGATTGCTCATGTCTGTCACGTAAATATTATTGGCGGCGTCAACAGCAATGCCGGACGGTCCGGAAAATTCACCAATGCCAGTCCCATAACCACCAGTGCTATCCACACCTTGACCTGATGGATTCAATATTACAACACGATTATTACCAAAATCCGCTATATAAATATAACCATCTGGAGTTACCGCTATACCAGACGGTCGATAAAACGAGCCAAAATCCCGAGTATCTGTAAAGCTGGCGAGATATCCGCCGGAAGAATTAAATTTTTGAATACGATTATTTTTTGTGTCCGCAACATAAATATTGCCCGCAATATCAAGCGCGATTCCCTCCGGTGAATTAAACGCTTGGGCTCCAGAACCTATCGGCGTAGCTGGCGCGATGACAGAGGTCCAGGTAGTCCCACCTCCAATTCCGAGCAGGAAGGATCCTTCGGAATCAAATTTCTGTATTCGATTATTGTATGTATCCGCCACATAAATATTTCCAGGCGTATCTATGGCAATACCGACTGGCCACTGTAGCTGACCTGAGTCGGTGCCCTTCGAACCAAAGCTACCCGTAAACATCCCCCGCGAATTCCTTTTTTGAACACGGTGGTTGTTGAGCTCCACCACATACACATCCGTCGAAATCGGAGCGCAGGCAACATTGTCCGAGACATCGCAGGTCTTACCTGCGCCGCAATCTGCCTCAGCCGAACCTTTCGTACATAACACCGCGGTGTTATTGGTACATGTGCCGACTGGATTTTTCTCAAACCAACCATCAGTACTTACGCCACCTACTGTGACATTGGTACGGTATTCGCAAGACTTCTGCCCACTGAGCGCCGGATCTTTGAAATATTGTACATCCGCTCCAGCCGAATAAGCGCTACATCCGACCGCCTCGCTCTGACAGAGTGTGTCGCTGTAATGGCTCGGATCATTCTTGATCGTGGTCGTGATAAATACCTTCTCGCCCAAAGCATTGTAGGTCTGAGCCCCCGCATAGGTACAGCCGAGGTCCGCCTGACTACAGGAAGCTCTCTGGTCGGCCACTAGGAAAATCGGCCGATTTGATGGCGTGTCAGATGAAATTGTAACGGTAGAATTATTTACAGCAATCGATCCATCCGTAACGGAACCGAGAATCTCAGAAATCGAGCGGCCGGTAATATTAATATAACACCCCGTCTGCCCGGCCGGGACGGTACAAGAGTACGAAAATCCACCGGTGGCTGGTATATTATGGCTCGGAGTTGACAGGGGTGCGCCGGTAAACCAAACATTATAACTATCGTCGAGTGGACTCACGGTATTTCGCGTATCGAATAGCCCCGTACACCCGATCGCGCCTTCACGACAAATCGAGCTGAAATTTGTCAGATAGAACGGTCGATTCTGCGGATCTTTGTAAGCAGAGCAACCAAGCGCCTCGCCCGGATTTCCATCATTCGGAGTGCTATCGCAGACTGGATCAACGCTGAGGGTTTTCTTGGCGAGATAAATAAAATCAGTGACTTTGGTGAGGCGGATGTTGTCTAAATATATACTCTTACCATCAACTGCCGTCTCCCATCCAAAAACCAGGCTCGCATTACTTGAATTAGCCAGATATTCAACTGGCCCAAGGTGATACTGTTGCCACACTCCAGCTCTAATACTAACAGTACTTACGGTGCCAATAGGAATCGCCGTGACCCCCGTAGTAAAAATATTCACCGATAACTCAGCATCGCTGTCTGAGTAAGCCCAAAAAATTAAGTCATATGTTTTACCGATTTCTAGCGTTACGGCACGTCGAACTTCGCCAGACGAAGATCCCATTGGATTAAATTCGATCGAATGTTCACCAACGTGAGTTGAAACGGTTGACCAGCTCCTGGCGCCGGAAACTGCCGTCCAATTATTAATCGAACTCGCATCCTCGAAAGTATCATAAAATATCTCCTGAATATTATTGCCAGCATTGCCCTTGTAGGCGCGACAAGTATCGGCCGCGGCAACGCAGGTTGCGCTAGTACCGGCATTGTTGGCGACTCCGGCCGCTAGACCCTCATACAGACAAATACCGTTTTTATATTTGCCATTGCTTAGGCACATTTTACATACCTCCGAACCGACTACGCTGTCATCCCAGAATCCATTTTCAGTCAGACAAGCATCCTTTCTGTTGGTCGCCCCAACGACACCAACTAAAGGATCAACGTAAAAAGCCGGCTCGGTGATGCGGTACGGAGTGCAATCGTTCGTTACCGGGATAGTATGCGAAAGCAGACGATAATAAATCGTGCCGGCATCGTCGTTGAATTGACGACAGTCGAGAGACGCAACGCCCCTCTGATAACGATCCTTCGTACACTCGGCATTCAATGCCACCAGCTCATCCGGATCCTTGAAGAAATACTGTGGACAATTTGTCTCACCAGATGCGCACGTGCTCCCGATACTATCATTTAGGAGACTATAGGTCTTCAGCTGGAAGCCAGTCTGACCTGATCCCTCATAGGTGATATAGGTCTTGCCTCGGCCATCGGGAGTCTCGGCCGGCTTCAGACAGGCGCGAAGATTGGTAAAATACGCGACCTGCTCACCCTGACCGGTGGAAGTAGAAAGATTGGTGAAGCTGGAGCAGCCGACATCCTGCACCGTACAAGTCGCGCCCGATGACGGGATGATATACGCGAGTGGAACGCCATTGGAATAATTAGTCGGCATCTCGCGATAAACATTATAGCCGACGCACTTCGCGTCGCACTGATCATTCCACACGACCTGATTGTTCACAATTTCGGCTGGCTCAAAATTACCGGGAATCCGCGTTCCTCCGCCCGAGACCGGCGTATACCAATTACAACCTTGCTCCGCCGCCGTACAAACTTGCGCGTACTTCGAACAATCCGGACTGCCCGCGATCGTATCGAGTGACGCCCTGTCGGTCGGCCAATCCACTGTGGGAGTAGTGGGCGTGCTATCATAACAACCTAAATAATCCGGAGCTTTGCGCAGGGCCAGCTGGACCGAAGTCAACGACGCCACCTGGAACGCCGAACACCCGGCCGAACTCGCCGGACAATTAGTCTCAACATTATTATTCAAATAAATTCCGGTATTGGCGCCTTTCGTGGAATCAAATCTCGGATCTTGCCAGCCGGACGAAATTCCGGCCGTCAAACTATAAGCGCGACAGCCAACATTTTCTGGAGTACAAAAACTTTTATCTATCGTATTCATCAGATAACTTACCGTACTCCCGGCTTCATTCTGATATGAGCGGCAAGTGGCGAACTGCTCATTGCATGAATCCGCCGGGAATTTCCAGGTATTTTTCTCTCGCGTGCAGTAGGCGTAGTCCGCGCAGCTGCCATCGGGGTTGGTCACCACACAAGTTTGCAGATCCACGCACTCCTGCAAGCGATTGGGCACGTCCGCGCTTGCAAGACTAGCGCTATTGACGAGAGCGTTGCACTTCGCGAGCGGTACCTTCAACACCCAATTCGGATCAATCAAATGACAGAATGGCTTCGCGGGATCATTAACGGTAGATCCGCAATCATAGAATCCGTTAACGACATCTATCAGTTTCCATGGTTGACCAGGAGGGCTTTGCTCCACCGCCATTTGGAAACCAACCGGCAATACACGAACCTGACGAAGAACGCGAACATTGTTCAGGCAATATGAATCCCTATAACAATTAATATCGTTGTTCTTGCTCGCAATGCTCGGCGGTATTAATAACTTATTACCATCCAGAAGTCCGATCTTGATCGCCTCGCCAATAGTCAAGCCCTGATTTATAGCAGTGACCAAATCATCCCCGGCTCGGCAATTGTAAATGCCTGGCGTACCCGGCGCAGTTGGACAGCTATTTAGCTCTGAAATCAAATCATACCGAGTCGGCTCCGCGATTTTTACGGCCGTCAGGAAACTAAAAAAGCTCTGTGCCGCTAATCGTCCCGCCGAAGCAGAACCACCACTATTGGGATCCGTAATATCAAGCCCTCCAGAGAGCGACTTAGCCTGACAATCAGCCCCGCCCATCCCGCCAATACAGAGACCAAATGGAAGGATGCCCTTGGTCTGAAAATTACTAATAACGGTACTACCGAGCGTGCTGAGGAAAATAGAGAGGATAGTCGGGAAAACCTTGATGTCTCCCGAGGATAGCGCGGCGTTCAGCTGTTCCTCGTTTGATTTCACGGTCTCATCCGGAGTCTGGGCGCCGGCTGTCTTCTTCACGTTCGCAGCTGGATTTGTAATCTGATCACTAACCTTGGTCTTGCCCGCGTTGAACCCCTCGCCCTCCTCTCGTTCGAAGGTTTTGCCCTCCTTCTGCACCGCTACCTTATTGCCAATCTTCTCCCTGGCTTCGCCATAAATACCAAAGTCACTGCTCTCCTCCGTCGTGAGGCTCAGATTGAACGCCTTGGTGAGCTCCTCGGGCTTCGAGAATTTACTCAGGCCGGTGGACCAATTTTTCGCAAATTCGGCGACCGTACAGGCCGGCTTCTTGGGGTTGGCGCCGCCAACGAAGTCCTTCCGGAGGCCAACCTTGATCGCGAGGTCAATCTTGAGATCCGGGACCTTGCACAGATTCATTCCGGCTTTACTGCTCAATTCCTCGATCGCCGACCCGCCAGCTTCACCGGCGACGTCCTCCAGATACTTGCCGAAACTTTTCGTCTGCGCCATCGCCCCCTGACCCTTGCCTCCGGAAGCGATCCAGACAGCCGCATCATAGGAGACCTTGCGGATCACATATGAGGCAGCCTTCACTCCGGCATTTATAAGGGCGGCTTTGATAAAATCAAAGATTACGGTCGCTACCTCCTCCATCTTTTGCGGTACGCTCTCCAATACCGATACCGGCATTCCCGCATACGCTGGTGCCGGCAGAAATACTCCCGCCGTCCCCACGAATAAAAAAATCGCCATTATCGCGCCGAGGCTGAATTTTCTGAATCGATTTAACATAATCAACGAGTGGTAGTGGCGTTAGAAATTGAACTGCTCGCCATCAACTCTGCTACCATCAATAATAATTCCTGATCACTAAGTTTATCTAAAATTTCCTTCTTCATCCCGGCTTGGATGAGAAGCGGCCTAAGCTCAGACGGGTCAGTCAAAATTTTATTGAAATCCGTCGGAGGATTCGCAAGATCGGCTGGTAGCGCGATCGTAGTCGTCGGTGCAAGCGAAGTGCCGGCGTCGGCGCAATCTCGGCCGCCATTGAGACAGAGCGGCAGACCCTCCTGGACTACTTGCTTATCACTCTTACCATAGCCAAACGTATCAAACAAATAGACGCTCGTGCCATAAGTATACACTTCATCGTAATCTGAAAGGCCGTCGCTGTCGGTGTCGCGATAACGCAAGGAGTCAACATCGTTAATCTTATCCTTGATCGACGCTGGAATATTGCTATTGAGCGCGAATGGCGCGAGCATCGTATTTCTAATTTGAAGGAACCCAAGCGTGAGGCCGAGCGCCGCGAAAATTAACAGCAACACAAAACCAATCTTCTGCTCGGCAGTAAGACTTCTTCTTTCGTCCCCTGCTGATTGTTCTTCCGGCATACACATTGATAAGCACCAAATCCAAATCTCAAGCTCCAAATAAATTACAAATTCAAAAGGTTTTTAAAAATTGTAATTTGGTAATTATGATTTATTTGGAACTTGCAATTTGATTATTGGGATTTTCAACCGTTTATATTATACCACAAACTAGTTTTGGGTGTAAGTGGATAAATATTTTGGCTCTTTCCCCCTTTCCAAGTATGAGGCGGCGTTCTGGCTCCCTCCCCTTTCCAAGGGGAGGTTAGGTGGGGTTTGCCGTCCTTTGCGACTAGGGGACAATGTCACGTTTGCTCAAAGGAAGGCAAACCCCCTCTCGCTCCCCCTTGGTGAGGGGGAGGGGCCAATAAATCACAACATTTTCGCAAGTCATCCAACACCCACTCCAAATTATTATTTACATCGTTCGCGGTATACCGTTTTATTTTTAATCCCAATTTAAACATCACCTCATCACGATATTTATCCTTCTCTGCAACAATCTCCTCGCCATGTATCCGTCCATCAACCTCAACGACCAAATTTAATTCCGAACAATAAAAATCGGCAATAAACTTTCCAATTCCATGTTGCCGACGAAATTTATGACCCAGTTGTTCGTTTCTAATCCATTTCCACAGAATTTTTTCAGGAACAGACATATTGTTTCGCAATTCTTGACGACGATCCTTTTGTTCACGAAGATTATTGGTTTTGGACATAGTGATTTAGATAGCTCTCGGCAGCTTTAAGGAAGGCAAACCCCTCCTCGCCTCCCCTTGGAAAGGGGGAGGGGGCGAATGACCGATCTATAATTTAGAAAATAGTGTCTTCCACTCCTCCACGCTCAGCTCCTGCGCGCGAACTGTCGGCAGAAGGCCTAATTCTTCGAAGGTTTTTTTAAGTTGTTCTTTATTTTTTTTGCCGACTAATGGTTCGAGATTTTTGGATAATAACTTTCGGCGATTGGCGAAGCCGGCTTTGACGAGATCGAAAAATGAAACCTCTCCCTCGCCCTCTCCTCTGTGGAGGCGAGGGTAAAGCTTCCTCTCCTCCACAGAGGAGAGGTTAGGAGAGGTTTTTGGTTTAATCGTAATCACCGCCGAATCCACCCGCGGCGCCGGCCAGAAGCAAGTCCGAGGTACAATAAATTCAAACTTGGGCTCGGCATAATACTGGACCGACACCGAGAGCAGTGACATGTCCCCAGGCTCGGCGCAGATCCTCTCCCCAACTTCTTTCTGAACCATGAGCACCATCGATTCGGGTGGATTATCCGTCTCGAGAAACAATCGGATGACGGCCGAAGTGATTTGATATGGGAGGTTGGCGATGACTTTGTAACGACCGGCGAGACCTCTCCCTGCCCTCTCCTCTGTGGAGGCGAGGGTCGCGACTCTCTCTCCTCCACAGAGGAGAGAGTTGGAGAGAGGTTTGGCAAATTCGCGCAACACATTCCCCCACACCACTTCGATATTTTTATGCTGAGCAATTTTTTCATTCCAATACGGCTGAAGTTTTTTTTCTATTTCATAACTGATCACTCGTCCAGCTTTCTCCGCCAGCGGAAAAGTAAGAACTCCAAAGCCCGGTCCGACTTCGACGACCGTGTCATCTTTCGAAATATTCGCCAATTCCAAAATTTTATTTATAACCTCTTCGTCAATCAAATAATTCTGACCGTATTGTCTCGAAGGTCTGAGGCCGTATTTCGAAAATAGGTGGTGGAGATAGTCTAAATTATATAAATCATGCATATTTTTATTTGTCATTCGATTCCCCGCTTGGGCGGGGTAGGGGTGGGTTGGTCAACATTGTCGAACCCACCCCCGGCCTTGAGGCCGACCCCGCCCAAGCGGGGACTTTGCAGGGTAGGGGTGGGTTGGCATCAATCCAATCACAAATTCTCTGTACAACATTCACCAAATCCCTTTTAATTTCTAAATCACTAAACCGTAAAATTCTAACGCCTTGTCCTTCAATTTTCTTTTGTCTTTCAATGTCATAATCAATTTTCGCATCGTGACTCAAACCGTCGATTTCAATTGCCAATCGTAATTCATTACAATAAAAATCGACAATAAAGTTTAAAATCGGAACCTGTCGGCGAAATTTATAATTTAAGAGTTGCTTCCCTTTTAATTTATTCCAAAGCAAAACTTCTGAAAGGGTGGAATTTTTTCGAAGGTCGCGGGCGCGAGTGATTAGTGATGTGTTGTATTGTGTGAATGAATTGTTGGACATAAGATGTGTGAAAATTTTGCCAACCCACCCCTACCCCGCCCAAGCGGGGAATCCAGACAACTACTCCGCTTTCAACCCCGCACCCGAGTAGCGATTCGCCGCGTTCCATAGCAGCCAGCCGGCATTCGGAAATTTCTCAATCTCGTCAATTTGGGCTCGGATCATAGACCCATCATAAACGGCTCCCATATTGAAAGCTTGGATCCACGGCCGTAGCTCCGCTCGTTTGCCTTCAAATCTTGGCGCGCCCAGGGTCATGCCATTTCTTATGACTAGAGCCGGGTGAGCGGCCGGATTCGCGAGGCCAAGGTGGCCGGACGGATAGTGCGACGGGTACATCATCGGAGAAATGTAATCCGTCATTGGCAGGGCATCCTCGAGGCGCTGTCCGATATTCATATCGTCCTCGCCGGTCTTCTCCATCACAAAACCAAAAAAATCCAATGATATCCAAACTGGAAGTTGGCGTAATTTCGAATTCAAATACTCATAAAATTTAGCCATCACCTGATATTTTTTTTCCTTCAAATTACTATAGACAACCGTCTTCATATTGCCGTCGGATGGGAAGCGGATATAATCGAAATTTATTTCATCGAAGCCATATTCGACCGCGTCTTTCGCAATCGCCACATTATAATCCCAGACTCCCTTCTTGGTGGGGTCCACCCAGGCCAATCCCTTGTGATCGCGCCATAGACCGCCACCGACCTTCTTCAGTGCCAGGTCCTGGGACTTCTCGGCCAGGACGGGATCCTGGAATACCGTCTGGCGAGCGATAACATATATATGGTGATCATGCAATTTCTTGATTGTAGAAGATAAATTACTATAACGATTGTCCACTAGATGTAATTTATTGGCGAGTGGAACTTTGGTCTTGAATAGGACCAGTCCGCTGTAGTCTTTGATATCCATAACGACCGCATTGAGCTCGGTGCGATCAATAAGCGAGATAATCTCATTGAGTTTTTTGGAACTGCCGGCGGAGTAGGCGGTGAGGTAAACGGCCTTCGCGGTTTGCTTGGGAGATTTCTGCCGCTCCGATGAGACAGCGAGACCTCTCCCTGCCCTCTCCTCTGCGGAGGAGAGGGGGCCTAAAATCTGAGCAGTGATATTCTCGAGTTCAGCGTTCGCCGCCTGCCACGCGCTGGCGATAAACAAAAATGACAGCGTGGAAACGACTGAAATAATTGCGGTTAGAATTTTGCGATTTATTATTCGGTTCATTTTTTCAATTCTATATTCTAAATTGTAGATCGGTTTATCGCCCCCTCCCCTTTCCAAGGGGAGGCGAGGAGGGGTTTGCCGTCCTTTGCGACTCGAAGTATTCGAACAATCGCGATTTCTCAAAAGAAGGCAAACCCCCTCTAACTCCCCCTTGGAAAGGGGGAGGAGCCGTTGGTGACATCTACTATAACTCCACCGCTACCTCCCCCTGCCTCAACACCTCAAAATTTTCCCCCTCAATCTTTATAATCGTGGTTGGCGGATGTACAGGCAGTGTACCATAATTTAGGATAAAATCAGGCTGGTCGGGACGACTTTCAAAGGTTTGATAAATCTTTTCGGCGTCGTAAATTTCTCCAGCGTCCGAAATATTAGCCGAAGTGGCGACTAGCGGGCGGCCGATCTTCTCGGTGATTGATACGAGCAGCGGTAGCGAAGTGACGCGGATGGCGACGGTGTTGTCGTTGGCGATGACGCCACGAGCGAGACCTCTCCCTGCCCTCTCCTCTGCGGAGGCGAGGGTCGCGTCTCTCTCTCCTTCGCAAAGGAGAGAGTTGGAGAGAGGTAACACCTCACCAACGATCGTCAACGCCCCCGGCCAATATTTTTTTGAAAGTTCATCCAATGTGTCATTCCAAACTAGGAATTTTTTCGCCATCTCCACGGTCGGCACGACTACGAGGAGCGGCTTGTCTGATTTTCTCCCCTTAATTTTGAAAATTTTATCCACCGCCGATTGATTGGTGGCGTCACAGCCGAGGCCGTAGGAGGTCTCGGTGGGGAAAACGAGCGTTTTGCCATTCAAAATTTCAAAGACGATTTCTGATAAATTGCATTCTGATAAAATTTTCATACAATATTTTTCGCTCCCTCCCCTTTCCAAGGGGAGGTTAGGTGGGGTTTGCCGTCCTTTGCGACTCGAACCGTTCGAACCGTCACGTGTGCTCACAGGAAGGCAAACCCCCTCTAACTCCCCCTTGGAAAGGGGGAGGAGACAGTAATTTATCGTTTTATCCACTTCAAATACGCCTCGCTGAGCGGTAACAGCTCTCCTTCCAGCGCACTCTCCGGATCGGTCGATTCATATTCAGTGCGATGATCCTTCACGAGGTGATACGGATGTAATACGTAAGAGCGGATCTGATTGCCCCACTCGGCTGATTTGTATTCCCCGCGAAGCTCGAGCCGGTCCTTGGCTCGTTTCTCCTCCTCAAGTTTCAGCAGGCGCGACTTCAGGATCTTCATCGCCGTTTCCTTGTTCTGCTGTTGCGAGCGTTCATTCTGACATTGCACAGTGATATTCGTCGGCAAATGCACAATGCGCACGGCCGAGTAAGTCGTGTTCACGCTCTGGCCACCCTTGCCGCCGGACATGAAGGTGTCGATGCGTAGATCTTCGGGCTTGATCTCGACTGCCGCTTCATCATTTATTTCCGGCAATACCTCGATCAAAGCAAACGTAGTGTGGCGCATCTTCTCGGCATCAAAGGGTGAAATCCTGACCATTCGATGCACGCCATGCTCGGACTTCAGATAACCATACGCAAATTGTCCCTTCACTTCAAACATGATGGATTTGTAGCCGGCCTCCGCGCCGCGCGATTCGTCCACAATCCGCGTCGACCAACCCTGATTCTCGGAGAAACGCATCACCATCCGCGTCAGCATCTCGGTCCAATCCTGCGCCTCGGTGCCGCCACTGCCGGCGTGGATTGCTACGATGGCATTATTTTTGTCATATGGGCCATTGAGCAGCAGCACAAATTCATAATCTGAAAATTGCTTTTCGAGCACCTCCGTCTGCTGTTCGATTTCCTTTTTAATTTCGCTCCCTCCCCTTTCCAAGGGGAGGTTAGGAGGGGTTTGCCCTCCCTGCTGACTCGAAATGTTTATCTCAGACAACTCGATCAAATCATTTACCTGCCTCTCAATCTCGGCCCACTTCTCTACCTCTTTATTTATATCCTGATAATCCTGCGACACGGCCGTGGCCGACGCCGGGTTATTCCAAAAATCCGGAGCATTCATCTGCTCCGACAATAATTCCAACCTTTTTTTCAATTGTTCAATTTTGAGAAGATCCTCTGTTTCTAAAATCTTTTTTTTTAATTCTTCCAAACGTCCTGACATAATATAACATTATTTATTGTCATCCTGAACAGTCCCCGCTTGGGCGGGGTAGGGGTGGGTTGGTCTCAATCAAATCACACACTCTCTGTATCACATTCACCAAATCTCTTTTCACCTCTAAATCGCTAAATCGCACAATCTTTATTCCCA
>JBBTSL010000053.1:0-2602 GCA_038064745.1 Patescibacteria group bacterium
ATCATGGCTAATAAAAATGACCATACCACAAACAACGAAACAATCTCCCATTTCGAAGAGTGCAATGATTAACCAATTGCAACTTCAAATCGATGATCTGAAAGAACGTGAAAAAAAGACCGATGCGAATGCAGCCGAATTGCGTGCAAAATTCGAGAAAGAAATTCGTGAATCAATCGAGAAGGAACATATTGCAGAGAGAGAGAAAATGCAAAAACTTATGGAGGAGAAAATTAAAGAGGCAGTTGATCAAACAAAGTTAGAAATTCGGTTGCAACAAGAGACTGCGGTTTCGAAAATTGACATGGAAATTGCATCTGTTAACAAAAAGCTTAATGCAAGTGAAAAACTAACAATCTCTATTGAGCACGATGAAGTTAAATCACTCAAGAAAGATAGCGAAAGAATTTCATACGAATATGACAAATTGCTAGACGGGGAGGAAAAATATGTCAAGTCAGATAAATCAGATGGCGAGTCAGATAAATCAGATGGCGAGTCATCTGATGGATTTGATGTTGTTAAAATTAACAAAGAATAAATGAAAATGGCTAATTTTTTTATAAGATTTCGTAATAAAAGTTGAAAAAATGTTATATTACACTCAATTATTTTACCATCATTTATCATTAATATAATATTAATGATAAATGATAATGCTTCATTTGGCATAAACAACTCGGAAATTGATAAATTTAATCAAATGAAACAAAATAACGAATCATGTTTTATCGAAATCCCAAATGATTATTCATCTAAAACTACTAACTTTTCAAACACAGGCTTATCCGAAACTACTCTTCCAAATATCGGAAATAAGGTAATGATAATTGAAACATATGCTGATTATGTCATAAAGGCAAATGCCAGGGATCATGTTCGCGATAAATGGATATATGATATTCTGGACGGCACACGTGAGACTGACAGAGTAATATATCGCAACAAATATTTTCTATTGATTCCATCTTTGTGTTCATCCAACGTTGAGCCAATCAAGTTCCATTTATTATGTTTTGCCACGAACACATCAATTAAATCGCTGAGAGATCTCACAGAAGAGAATATACCACTATTAAAATACATGTATAAAAAAACTATGCGAAACATGTCGCGTCACCACAGGAGCAAGCACTCTACGAGGACATAGAGACACGGTGGCGAGACGTCCAAGCCACGCGGGCGAAGGTACTCCAACTGAGCACGCTGTATAGTAAAGATGCCGCAGCGGACCTCCAACGAGGCGAAGGGGCTGCAAAACTTACGGCATTCACCGTCGCGATTCAACGTCTCATCGAGATCAACAAGGACCAGGCCTCGGACGAGCATCGCACAAGCACGACGTTGGTGTCGGAACTCATTCACTACACGCTCTTGATTACGCTCGGGGGATTTGTCTGTGGGCTGCTGCTGGGTTGGCTCATCTTCCGTAGGATTTCGAATGGGTTGAAAAACATTGTCGCAGCAGCTGCCGCAATGGGTTCCGGTCAGCTTCAGGCCCGATCAACGATTGATACACAGGACGAAATCGGACAACTGGCGCAGGCCTTCAATCAGATGGCGGCGAAGATCGCAACCAGCGTTGCGGACGTGCTCGCAGCTCATCATACGATGGCGGCTATCGCTCACACATATTGCATCATCGAGTTCGATTTGGAGGGGACAATTATCGATGTGAACGAGCAGTTCCTGAGACTGAGCGGGTATACGAAAGAGGAGCTGATCGGCTTCCATCACCGGATCTTGTGCGAGTCGGCATATGTTGAAAGCGACGACTACAGGACCTTTTGGCAGAATCTCGGGCAAGGCCGATTCGAAACCGGCACGTACCAGCGAATAACCAAAGACGGGAAGCCGATCTGGATTCATGCGTCCTACAACCCGATCCTCAACGCCGATGGGAAGGTCTACAAAATCGTCAAATTCGCCACTGATATGACAGCACAAAAGGAGACGGAAACTGCGCGACGGGAACAGGAAGCCCGTCTGCAGGCGATCGTCAGCCATGCGGTCGACGGAATCGTGACGATTAACGACCGCGGCATCATCGAATCATTCAACGCGGCGGCCGAACGCATGTTCGGCTATACATCGGCCGAAGCCATCGGACAGAACGTTAAACTGCTCATGCCCGAGCCGTATCGCTCCGAACATGACGGCTACCTTGATAATTACAAAAGAAGCGGTCATCCCAAAATCATCGGGATCGGACGTGAAGTGGTCGGCCGACGGAAAGATGGATCGACCTTTCCCCTCGACTTAGCCGTCAGCGAGATTCACTTGAGCAACCGTCGTGCCTTCACCGGGATCCTTCGCGACATCACCGATCGCACAGCCGCCGAAATGAAGCTCGAACAAGCAGCCATCCAAATGGAATGTGTCAATCTCGAGCTGGAAATAGCGAACGACGAGGTTCGCCAGGCGACCGAAGCGAAGAGCATCTTCCTGGCCTCGATGAGTCATGAAATCAGGACTCCGATGAATTCGATCGTCGGGATGGCCCAGTTGCTCGGCGAAACATCCTTGACCCCCGAACAACAGGACTACACACAGCGTCTCAGGCGAGCCAGCGATCACTTACTGGATTTGATCAACGGTATCC
>JBBTSL010000054.1:0-5498 GCA_038064745.1 Patescibacteria group bacterium
TCCGGCCGAACTTCGCCCGACCGGCGGATTTATGGGAAGTTTCGCCGTATTGGATGTGAGGGACGGCGAGATTTTGAACTTTACCGTTCCGGCTGGCGGGACCTATGACCTCGACGGACAGCTGATAACTTCCGAGATCCCTCCGCTTCCCCTGACTATCGTCAACAAGCGCTGGGAATTCCAGGATGCCAACTGGTTCCCGGATTTCGCCGCCAGCGCGAAAAAAATACTTTGGTTTTATAAGCAGAGCTGGAACGAAACGGCCGACGGCGTCATCGCGGTGAACGCCAGCGTTCTCGAACGTATCCTCGGCGTGATCGGACCGATCACGGATACGGGTCGCAATCTGAATCTCTCGGCCGAGAACGCAACCGTCATTATTCAAAATGAAGTTGAAAATGGTCCGGAAAAATTACAGAACAAACCGAAACAAATCCTGGCTGATTTGGCGCCGACGATTCTAGATTCAATCCGAAATGCAGAGCCAAAAAATTTACTACCTCTGCTCGGCAATCTCAACGAAGCGCTGAGCCAGAAAGAGCTCCAAGCATACTTCGTCGACTCCGCCGCTGAAGATATTATTTCTTCTTCCGGCTGGGGAGGCCGAATTTCGAAAATTGATCCAAACAGCGACTATCTCCTGGTGGTTAACACGAACCTTCAAGGACAAAAAAGCGACGCTCGTATAAAACAACTTATTAGCCATGAAGCCACCATAGAGAATGACGGCACCATCATCGACAACGTCGTCATCACGAGAGAGCACACCGGCCTTGGCAGTGAGAAATTTTATGGCGCGCCCAACATTGATTATCTCCGCGTTTACGTCCCCGAGGGTAGTACCCTCCTCTCCGCGAGCGGCTTCACCTGGCCGGAAGAAAAAAGTTTTCGAGCCCCCGATCCATCCGCGACTATGGATCCATTTCTAAAAAATCAGGAGATACAGCTTGGGATTGACCAGGCTTCCGGCACGAGGATTACTTCTGAATTCGGCAAGACTGCCTTCGGCAATTGGGTGATCACGGAGCCCGGCGCCATCAGCCAGGTGCAATTCTCATACCGGCTTCCGTTCAGGATTAATCTGGAAACCTCCGGCGGCAGCTCAATCTTCGACAATCTTACCGATGATCTGCAGACAAACCTCACGCCTTATCGGCTGATAACGCAGAAACAATCCGGGATTACCAGCGACTTCGAGAGCCAAATTATCTTCCCGCTCTTGTGGCAACCGAGCTGGCTGAGGGGCGCGCACGCGACTCCGGCCAGGAATGGATTTAAGATTGAGACATTCCCCCTCACAAATGATGAAGCTTGGTCTGTCCTTTTAAAGAAAAATATTTAATCTCTTCGTATGTCAGAAGAATTTATCGTGAGTTCGAGTCAACCTGAGGAACAGCCTGAATCTCCGGGCAAAAGAATCACTCGGCGCCGCCTAAATCCAAAAATCAATCCATCGGAGAAGGCCAATCGAGTCAAACATCCCTCGGGCGGGAAGGCAAAAAAGGGCGAGCTAAATGAAGTGCTCGCAAATCTTTATAACGATAATGATGAAGGAGGTTCTAATCTCTACGAAATTTCCATGAAAAAAAGCGGATTTTTTCAAAAGTTCGCAACTTTTCTTATCTTTGGTGTTTTCCTCGCATCTGTAATTTGGGCGGGATTTTTCTTCTTTTCCGGAAAAAATAATACCAACGGCAACAACCAGGTCAACCTCTCCATCAACGGCCCCACCAATCTCAGTCTCGGCGCCACCACGACCTACATAATTTCCTATGAGAATAACTCAAATGTCGCTCTGAAGAAAGCCACTCTCAACGCGTACTTTCCCGAAGGGTTTAGTTTTCAAAACAGCTCCGTGCAGGCCAATAATGCTGGCCACAACGAATGGAACCTTGGAACTATTTCCCCCTACCAAAAAGGCTCCATTAATGTTACCGGCCTCAACTATGGGTCCCTAAATGAGCAGAAGTCCTGGCGTGTATTTCTAAATTATCGGCCGGCAAATTTCAATTCCGAATTGCAGAAGGCTGCCACTCTGACTACAGCTATCACCAACGCCCCAATCAAGCTAACCATCAGCGGACCGGACCAGGTTTCTATCGGCGCCGATGTTATTTATACTTTCAATGTCCAGAGGAACGCTGATTGGAGAGAAGCGATGGTAATAATGCCGGAAGTGCCGTCAAATTTCAATATTACATCCTCATCACCGGCCCTTGATAAAAATAAACAATGGCAAATACCAGCAAGCACTTCGACGAATATTTTTGCCAGGACAACCTTCAGTATTATAGGAAATTATACCGGCGCCGGCGGCAACCCGGCGCCAATGAAGGGGACCGTCCTCATGTCAGTGGCGGGAGGGCAATACTTCCAGATCGGTCTGGCTCAGCTGACCTCCTCTCTAGTCAAAAATGATGTCATCGCCAATCTGGCCATCAACGGCTCCGCGGTTGATTTCGACAGCCGGCCGGGAGATTCTCTCAACATAAGTATCAGAATCAAAAATCAAAGCGCCAAACAGATCAACAACGCCACTATAAAATTAATGCTTACTGCGCCAGCGGATCATAAGCTGAGTCTGCTCGATTGGGCCGCGTTGATCGACAAAAACAAAAATACAATTGTCGGAGAACAAATCGATGACAATACCAGGCGCGGGATCATCTCCTGGAATAGTTCCCAAGTCCCGACGCTCGCGGTAATGAAACCAAACAGCGAGGTCACAATCGATATCCAATTGCCGATCAAGGACGCGAAGAAATTTAACCTGGATGCCATCAAAACCCCTACCATCAGCGCTTCGGTTGAAGTTAAATTCAAAGATGCCGCCAAAACCACCCAAAGCGTCAGCGCTCACCCGATCAACCTTACGCTCAACTCCGATCTAACCTTCTCGAACGATGACGCCGTCGTGAAAGACGGTGAGGGTGGTGAGAAACATACCATAAGCTGGGTCCTTAATAATACCTTCCATCCTCTGAAAGATATTATAATTTCCGCCACCGCGTTCGGAGATGTTAGCTACTCACTGTTAAATAAGGCGGCCGGAGAATTCACCTATGACGCATCGCAAAATAAAATTATCTGGTCTATCCCGGAAATGCCGGCCGAATCCGACGTACTTGATTCTTCATTCTCTGTCACGCTCAACAAAAGAAATCCAACCCAGAACCTTCTCCTATCCAAGGCCCACCTCACGGCCGTTGATTCCGTCACCGGCCGCACAATCGACCTCGCGGCTGAAGAAATTCCGCTTGAACAATAAAATTCCCCTCTTTTTAAGGAGGGGTCAGGGGGAGGTCGTTAAAAAATTTCCCAACCAAATCTCTCGCCGCGGACACATCATTTTTTTCTATCCAGCTTATTCTGCTATCCCGCTTGAACCAGGTCATCTGACGCTTCGCGTAGCGATGAGTCTCACGTTTCAAAATTAAGAACATTTCCGGCAGAGTCATCTCACCGTTTAAATATTTTTCAACCTCCCGATAACCGATGCCGCTGAGACTTGGCAAATCAAAGCTGTATTTCTGGCGAATAAGCTTCTCAACCTCATCCTGCCATCCAGCCTGCCATTGCTCCTCGATACGGGTATCGATGCGAGCGTAAAGCTCATCCAGCGGCCATCGGATCCCGATTTGCAGACAATCAAACAGCGGCTCCTGCCTCACGCGAAGAGAGGAAGATGATTGGCCGGACGAAATCGCAACCTCAAGCGCGCGGATCACGCGGCGCTTATTTTTTTTATCAATATATGATACGGCATCCGGATCAACCTTATCAAGCAGGACTACAAGCTCCTCCAGAGTTTTGGTCTCGAAGCTGTCGCGTAATTTCTTCATCGGTTCGCCAGCCGGAAATTTCAGATTGTCGACAACCGACCAGATGTACAGGCCCGTCCCCCCAACCAAAAGCGGCACTTTGCCGCGCCGCTTGATATCCTCGATAGATTCGAAGGCAAGCTTTTGAAATTCCGCCACCGTGAAAGTCTGGCCCGGATCAACCAGATCAACCGCGTAATGCGGCACTCCTTCGACGAGATAGCGCTTTTTTCCATCAATCGTTTTCCAATTTCCCGCGGGCTTCGCCGATCCAACGCCGATCTTCTTGTAAACCTGCCTCGAATCAGCCGAAATTATTTCGCCATTAAACTCGTTGGCTATTTTCAAAGCCAGATCTGTTTTTCCGGAAGCGGTTGGTCCAAGAATGACAATTAGCTTTGGCAACACACTATTTTTTTTCCTTGATTTCAGTCAGCAATCTTTGTAGAAATTCCGCCTTGGAAATTTTCAATTGTTCCTCCTGTCCTCGTATCCTTATCATCCACGGCTCGTCGGCTAGTTCCTTGTCGCCGACTACCACCACATACGGAACTTTTTTCTGAGTCGCGTTCCGGATCTTTTTTCCAACCGTCTCATCGGCCGTATCAATCTCAACTCGGATACCTGCTGCTCGAAATTCCTCAGCCAGCGCTAGAGCTCCGTCGACATGCTTCGACGATACCGGCGCGAAGATCACTTGGACGGGAGATAGCCATGTCGGGAAGGCGCCGCCAAAATGCTCTATCAAGATGCCGAGGAAGCGCTCCGTCGAACCCAAAATAGCGCGGTGAATAATGATTGGCCGTTGTTTCTTGCCGTCAGAATCGACGTATTCCAAATCAAATCGCACCGGCAAATTCATGTCGAGCTGAATGGTAGACAGCTGCCATTCGCGACCAATCACATCCTTCACCATGAAATCAAGCTTCGGCCCATAGAAAGCCGCCTCGCCGACCCCGACCGAGTGCTTCCAGCCCCTCGATTCGATAAGTTCAGAAAGAATCTCTTCACTTTGTTTCCATACGGAAGGGTCGCCGATATATTTTTCTTTATTTTTCGGGTCATGAGTGGATATGCGCACCCAGAAATTTTTGAAACCAAACACCCGATACGCCTCGCCGATCATGTCTAGCATTAGATTGATCTCGTTGCCGATCTGGTCCGGCCGCGCAAATACATGACAATCATCCTGTGTCAGCGAACGGACGCGTGTCAGACCTGAAAGCTCGCCGCTTTTCTCATAGCGATAATTTGTGGTGGTGCAGGTCCAGCGTAGGGGCAACTCGCGATATGAGTGGGAGTTGGTCTTATAGAGCATCATGAAGTGCGGGCAGTTCATCGGCTTCACATAATATGAAGCCTCTTCCTTCAACTCCATCGGCGGATACATCGCGTCGTACTTATCCAGATGACCGGAAATTTCGTACAACTTGCCCTTGGTAATGTGTGGGATCCAGATCGGCTCATAACCCTTCTTCTCCTGCATCTCGATAATAAAATTCTCAACCAGACGGCGAAGCAGAGCGCCCTTCGGATAAAATAGCGGCAGTCCGGGGCCGATCTCATCGATCAAGGCAAACAAACCGAGTTCCTTGCCAAGTTTCCGATGATCACGTAATTTTGCTTCCTCCATTTGCTTCAGATGCTCCTCGAGCTCAGCCTTCGATGGGAAGCAGG
>JBBTSL010000054.1:5508-10133 GCA_038064745.1 Patescibacteria group bacterium
CCGAGTCGGAAAGCAGGCGCCATAAATACGCGTCAGCATTTTATTTTTCTCATCACCTCTCCAATACGCGCCGGCCAGTGAAAGCAATTTGAAGTGCTGGAGGTCCTTGCTCGGATTCTCGGCGTGTCCGCCGCGGCAGAGGTCTACATATTTCCCGGAGGTGTATAGAGTTAATTTTTGTCCCTCTCCTGAAAATTCGTCAATCAACTCTTGCTTGTATTCATTGTCAGCGAAAGCCTTCTTCGCTTCGGCGACACTGACATCGCTTCGTTCAAAATTTTTCCAGGTTTGAACAATCGAATGCATTTTTTTCTCAATTCGAGGCAAATCATCTAAGGTAGGAGCGCCCCCGCCCGAGGCAGGTCCGCCTTGGGCGGAGAAGTCGAAATCATAATAAAATCCGGTGGCAATCGCCGGTCCGATTGTCCGTTTCGCTCCAGGAAATAATTCCAATACCGCGGCCGCGAGCAGGTGCGCGCAGGAGTGTCGCAGATGTTCCAGTTGTTCGTCATTCATATTATAGAATTTAGATAAAAAAACCGACCGCATTGCGCCCGTACTGTATATTTTTTTGAGTCAATTGTCAAACCTGCCTGCTGGCTGGAAAGCCTACTTAACACTCTTAACTATCACGGAAATATGATCAGCAACGTTCGGGGCGGAAAGCGCCCAAGACGGTGAAAATTTAACGTCGACGTTCGCGACGTGATCAATACCCATCACATAGCGACTGATCTCATCTCTGGATTTGCCAAAGAAATTTTCCGGAGAAAGTTTAACACTATTTGAGTCTAGAGTTACCGCGACCTCCTCCCGGGCATTTAACGTGGCGAGGCCGTTCTTCAGGTCAACGTTTACCAGCTCAACCTTCGGTGTATTTGATAGGACCAGATAACGCTCCGTGCCATCGACAACCTTGGCGGAAATCTCACGGTTAATAAGACTCTCGACATCCTGAGTTCGATATTCTACAACGCGCATATTACTGGCGCCAGATACTAAAAATGACCCTACCTCATCGCCGGCTACATGATCAAATTTCAAATCCTCTTCGCTCAATGAGATTGCCCTCGCCATCCCACTTGCGAGAGGCGGCAAAGATTTGCTAAATTCAGCTACCGCAGCAGATCCGAAGTCTGTCTTGGCGTTATCTAGGTCATCGCTGCTTAGCACACCAACTGTATGCGAGCCACCGGTCATCGCGGCCTTGCTCTCGGCAAAAATCAGCTTTTGTTTATCGGGGCTAAGGCCAGGAATTGTGAAGCTTGAGGGGCCGATATTTCCTTGGATGCCCTTCTGATCGGCGACTACGCTCACCTCGGTCTGTCCGCGCGCCGGGATAGTCGCCGCCGTCGCCATCCTGAACAATATTCCGTCCTCATTCAGAAGCCTGGTAGTCTTTACCAGCGTCTGCGCCGCTCCGGTCCGATTATATATAGTCGCCTTGCCCCTGGCATTATCCTCAACTTGTTTATTGCCAGTGGGAAAAAATTCCTTCGTGTATGAGAAATTCGAGGATGTTACGCTTCCGGCAATTGAACGCTGGCCGGCTCCACCGACTGAAATACTTAGCGTGACCGACTGGTTGTCCTGCTTCGTGAGAACGGTGATCGTGGCCCGTACTGATGAAATAAAAATAATTACGCCAAGAAGAACTACCGTCAAAAAAAGAAACGTCAGCGCGATAACTTTATAAAATTTTACGGGAGGCGTTGGCGCCTCGGTGGACATTCGATGGATGATCATAGTTGAGAGTTATAAAGTTATAAAGGTGAAAGGTTGAACAATATCGTTATCGACGTACTTGATAACTTTAAAACTTTCAACTTTATAACTGTGTTGATTATACCACACTTCTACGTCACACGGAACACTTCGTCCACTGTGGTTATTTTATCCAGCGCCTTCAACAGTCCATCCTGCGCCATAGTTACCATGCCGTTCTTTATAGCCAAGTCCTGAATGGCAAATTCAGAAATTTGATCACTCAAAATTATCTGCTCGATTTCCTTGCTCATGATGAAAATTTCATAAATACCGACGCGTCCTCGATAGCCTAGGCCGCTGCATTTCTCACACCCCTTGCTATGGAAAAAATGCAAATTTTTCAGGTCAACATTTTTTGATTCCGCGGGAGGTAAAGTGCTGAGAACCTGAAGCACCCGCTCCATCTTCTCCGGAGCGATGGTTTCCTCCTCAATACAAAATGGACAAGCGCGGCGCACTAGCCGTTGCCCGATGATGGAATTCAGAGATGGCGCAAGTAAAAACGGCTTTACACCCATCGAAAGCAGACGCGGTATTGCGCCTGACGCGCTGTTGGTATGGATAGTGGAGAGCATCAAGTGCCCGGTGAGCGCCGCCTGAATAGCAATGTCGGCCGTCTCAAGATCGCGAATTTCACCGACCATGCAAATGTCCGGATCCTGACGGAGCAAACTTCGGAGACCTTTGGCAAAGGTATAATCTTTGGCCGGATCCACCTGACTCTGATTGAGCCCCTCCATTTTAATTTCGATCGGATCTTCCAGAGTAATAATTTTAACCCCCGGCTTGTTCAATGTTCGAAGGATCGCGTAGAGAGTAGTAGTCTTGCCGGAGCCGGTCGGACCGGTAGTGATGATCATACCGTTGGGGCGCTCCACCTCGCGCTTCAGTCGAAGGAAAACATCACCGCGCAATCCAAGCTCATCGAAAGTAACGCCTTTGGACCCGCTGTGCAAAATTCGGAGTACCACGCTCTCGCCATACGCCGTCGGCATTGTCGAGACGCGCACATCCAGACTATCATGAGCAAGCTGGAGCGTCACACGCCCATCCTGCGGCCGATCGACAACGTTAATTTTCAGGGCCGCGAGCAGCTTGACGCGCGAAATAAATTGTTTCCACTGCTCCTTGGGCAAGGAGGCGACATCATACAAAATACCGTCGATACGAAAGCGTACCGTAATTTTGGTTTCTTCGGTCTCGACATGGACGTCTGAGGCGTTCAGCTTCAGGGCGGCCGCCACCATCAGCGTCAGAATATCGCTAATGGAAACATTTTTGAAAGCGCTTTGCAGACTCTGCAAATTGTTGATATTCAGCTCGAAACGATTAATCTCAGCGTCCGTAATATTTATGTCCTTCGAAACCGGGACAACGACCGGAAGATTCGCGTAAAGTTTCAGAACATTCTCGAAGCTATGCGCAGATATCAGATACACCTTCGGCTGCGCTCGAACGCGTTCGCCAAACTCCTTCAGAAATTCCGCGTTTTCCGGCTTATCGGCAACTACTCCCACGCGAACATCACTGCCATTGTAATAAAAACAAACCAATCCGTGCTCTCGGACTTCCACCTCCGACAAAAGTTTCAAAGCCTCGACCGCTACCGGAAATTCACTCAAATTAATATAAGGGAGGCCGATGAGATCGGCTTCTTTCTTGGTACTTTCTTCACGCTGCCTAACATCGATCTGACCCATCTTTGCCGAAAAATCCGCCTGAACCTTTGACACCGGCGCGCCGGACAGGGACTTTTTACCGTTTTTTTTGGTTGACGGCAGTAGATCGCCGATGGAGGGGAATCCGGTAGGCATAATTATTAACCCTTAATCCTAAGCAAATTCAGCACATGGCTTTTGATCCCCTCATGGTGCATTTTCATGAAGAGGTACATCCAAGCCGAGATAGAATACGCGTTAAGAAGGCCGCCGATCAACGCCGCCGCGGCAAAGAAAAGAACCAATGATAGTAGTAGTCCGATCAGAATGATAATCTTCGAACCGGTGAAACCGCCGAGGACCGTGAAAGCGACAAACGGCAACAGAAACCAAGTGGTCGATAAGATAAATAATAAAACGACAAACATTTGAACCAGTAGCAGAATCAGGCTGATCTCAAGGGAAACCAACACGTGTTCCCGGAAAAGAGTGATCGCCCTTCTGATCGCCTCCATGAATGGCAACTCACCCTCAATAATATAGCCGGCGGCGAAAATCCCAACCGTGGCAATCGCGAGCGCGAGAAATAATCCGATCGTCACAGCGGCTATAGTAAGCCAAGTAGAAGATGGGTCCGGGTAGGCCTGCAGATAAACAATCAAAAAATTCAGGCCGACCAGCAGCAGCACGAGCAATAACTTCTTCAGAAAGTGCAGCGCAAAAAGCCTGTAGAAATGCTTCGCTCCCAGATGCCAAGCCTTCCTTAGGTTGATGGCCTTCTCACCCTTGTACCAACTCACGGCGACGGCTATCAGAGCGCCCTCCGAGATGACCGCGAGTACAATTACAAAAAGCGACAGCGCCAACATAATAATAATCAACCAGAGCGACCAGAAAATATTGGCTCCATGCAACGCTCCGATCAGCGGCATGCTGTAAAAATACGCGGAGAAAGATTGTTCCTCGGAGAAAAAAACCAGTCCGCCCACAAAATTATTCCACCCAATCTGCCCAAGGAGAAGGGATAATACCCCCAGGACCCAGACGCCTTTGCTGTGATGTACGAGCGCGAACGAACGCCTCAGGGCCTGACGATAATTTGGTGAATGCATAAAAAATTTAGCTTAAAACCTATTTTCAGTATACCACAAAAATGAGAATCGGAAAAATGCCGAACCACTAGACCTCACCCCGCCTCTC